>NZ_LGDB01000001.1:0-260897 GCF_001279655.1 Streptomyces sp. WM6372
TGGGGCCCAGGTCGTTCGTCCAGCAGGGCGCTCCACCTGGGCCCCAGAAGCCTGCCCCGCTATCACTCCGTGTGGGTCGACGGCAGACGGGATGACAGCAGGGGCACGTGGTGGCTGATGCCCCTCAAGGGACGCGCCTAGACCCTCAGGCGCATCGCGTCCAGGGCGTCCTTTTTTTACACCATCGTGTGAATGATGGCCCGCACCTGCCGTGTTCGTCGTATGCCTTCTACGAATTTCGGCAAAGTCCCAGCAAATAGAAAATCGGGATGAATGGCACTCAAAGTAGATATCCCCCGACTGTGGCACTTAGGTTGTCAGGGGTGTGTGCTAAGAGCGTCATGCGCATGGATGTTTCCGCTGGTCGCTGCACGTCGTTCCGGATCATGTTCCGCAATGAAGTGGAGTACTTGCTCCACCAAGTGCATGCCGGAGAGCTGCAAGCTCACATTGCGTCGCCCCAGGCCGGAGGCGCCACCATGGTTCCCGTCACGACAAAAGCCCACCCCGGCTGCACGGCTTGCGGCATGCACAGTCGGGGTGGGCCCGGAAGCCTTGGAGGCTCAATGATGAGTGTGTCCCCTGGTACCCAGGCTCTGTCAAACCCTGTTCCCAGCAAATGGGCGATCACAGTGATCGTGATTGTTCTGGTGCTTTCTCCAGCCGTCTCGAATGTCGTTGCTGCGTACGCAAATGCCATCGCCCTCGTGACCACCCTCGCTGGCGCCGACTCAGCAGCCGCGTACCGAAACCACAGGAACCGTGTATGACTTGGCGCAGCCTTGACGCGGCTGGCATGACTGCCACTGACCAATCTCCGTAGCGCCGCGGATCACAGAGCGACCGTGCCCCTCCCGTGCCCGTTCGGTGGGGGAACAACGGGGGTCAACGGTCGCCAACGGACAGCGCACGCACGAACGACCCCTGACCGTTCTTGCTGGTCAGGGGTCGTTCACATGCGGTGGGTGTGGGATTTGAACCCACGGTGACTCGCGCCACGACGGTTTTCAAGACCGTCGCGATATCGCTCCCGGTGTTGCCTCTGACCTGCACCTACTGTTCGATGCGGCAGATTCACGGGCACGCTGGCCCACAGCGCGGCTCAGCACGCCCCGATGCCCACTGTTGGGTTCCAACCAACGAGCGCTTGACCACTGCCTTGTAAGCTCGCCCAGCGGTTACCGCTTACCGTCCGGGCTCAGGACTCAGCGCCCCTCCTCGGTTCCTCGCGACTGCCACAGTCCACCCCCGTTGATGTCAGTTGTAGATGTCAGCGGCGGTCACCACCAAGGCCGCTTCTTCTTCCGAAGCTCCCGCTTCTTCGCCTTGGCTTCCCTCTCCTTGCGGTCTGCCACCCCGCGGGCTGTCCACTCGCCCTGATGTTGGTAGCACTGGCCACTGTTCATGATGGCCGGCCTCGTACACCGGCCACCGCCCTTCGTCGCAGCTCCACACCTCGGCTGGGTCACTCGCCCTAACCTCCTCCCAAGCACGCAGACGGACGCCCGCAGTGTCTCGTAGGCGGCATAGGCGATGAAGACGCGCGCGGAAGCACGGCAGGGCACACGGCTCCGGAGGGCCCGTGCGTCCTGCGTGTTTCACCAGATCAGGGGCTCAGAACCCAGTTGAGTGGCCGTGCCCGTCCATGAATAGGCCGTATTCCTCGAATGGCGGTCTCGGTCATCCCCCCGGTGATGTGTGGGGGCAGGGGTGCCGTTGGTGGTAGCCGCTGGGCACGCTGGCACCAACGGTGGCCCAAGACGCGTTGCGCTACAGTCCGCTGGCCGAGGGAGTGGCTGTCGGAGAGGGGGTCGGGGGGTGGATTACGGCTGCGCAGTACCGGGCCTTCAGCTCGGCAATCTGGTCGCGCCAGGGTTCATCCATGTCATTGACCTTCAGCAACTGCGGCTTCGCGATCCATGGGGTCCGGTTGATGATCGCCCTACCTGCAATATGCATCGCTGCCCCAATATCGCTGCCTAGATTCAACGCCTCAGTGATCTGCTTTGCTTGCCGAGGTGGCTGCTCGATGTCCCTCAGGCTGCCCATGAACCCCTGGATTGTGTTGCCTGCCTCTTCATATTGATGTCCGGCCGCTGCGATGGCCTCAACGTCCGCAGGCTGTCCAGCCACGGCATTATCAACGAGCTTCGACAAAGCAGCTCGGGCATCGTCGTACACCGTGACGGCTGGTCCGGCTTCCTTCTCACAGACCGAGCTCGCCTTGGTCCTCCACTCCGCCATTGTGATCGGCGGGTCAGGCGTCGGCCTGAAGGCGAAGTACAGGGCGATGATGCCCGCGATCGCTCCGAGGGCACTGAGCCACCAACCGACGTGCCCCTTGATCCGGGCGGTGAGAGCTTGTGGCGGCGGATTCTCCTCGTCCATGGCCGATCCCTCCAGCTCCCTGGGCGTTGCCGTCAGTCTCGCACCGTAGGCACGACCTGGCTCGCTCCTGTAGCGGTTGGTGGCGTCACGCGCCAGGAACCACTTCTCCCGCGGGCCAATCCTCGCGCTGCGTAATCCCCGAGCTCAGTCCAGCCACAACTGACGCCCCGCCGCACTGACCTGCGGCTGAGCAATCGACCAACGTGCTGACCTGTGGCCCAGCCGCCACCAGTTGTCAGCATTGGTCACCAACGAGCGCCCTCCCACGGCCCCGAGACGGCCCCGGGAAGGCGCTCATTTGAGTACCTTCAATGGCCCTATGCCTCTTCGGGAGGCGATGGAATGACGATGTCCGGCTCTTCGCCGTCCCAGCGCCACCAGACGTCTGAGGGGTTTAGCCCCACCTTTGCTAGGACCCATCCAAGGTCAAGTGAACGCTGTGATACTTGTTCAAGTAGCTCTCTGTCGAACCCTTCTTGATCTGCGGCACCCTTAAGGGAGTCGCGGGCCTTAACAGCCGTCTCGGGTAGTAGATGTGCGGCGTAGATCGGAGACTCACGATTGTGGGCGATCGCGCCCTGGAGCTCATCGGTACGTTCATCGATATGTTTTAGCGTATGATTCAAGCCGTCCATACGATCATGCAGCGCATAAAGCTCCCCGCCGGGAAATTTGGCATGGTGAACCTTCATGATCCATGCGTCAATCGCAGGTCGGAAAATAAGGAACGCCATTGCTGTGAGCAGAATTACGGTGACGGGCCATTTGAGTGCGTTAGCCCAATCAATCGCGGCGGAAAGGAACATAGTTCCAGGGTCTCCGTGCTCACACATGATCGCCACCTGAGTCGCAGCGACCCATCAGGCGTTGACTCGGATCGGGACTGCAGTGGGTCAGCTGATAACTGCCTGTACCCACCACGGTCCCGGGCTCCCATCCCGTCTGCCGTCGACCGCCGCTTTGGCGGCGGAAGCGCCCTTGACGAGGTGGGGAAAATTTCTGCCGCTCGCCGTTCCCTCGCCAAGGCCGCGAGCGGCACGTCAGCACCCACAAGGCGCTCCCGTAGCCCGGGGACGGCTGCACAGCAGCGACATACCGCAACCACAGCAACCGCCCCGGTCCGCCACCGTCTCTCCGGGGCCTCGTAGCGGCCGGTATGACCATCGCTGACCGGTCTGGCTAGAGCTACGGACCAGAAGGTGGTCAACAGCAGGGCCCCTGACCAGCGTTTCAGTCAGGGGCCCTGCTTGTTCGACGATGGCAAGGCCCACCAGGAGGGGGATCTACTCCTCCCGGTCGCCCTTGCCGCCTCCCCTTCCGTCGGAGGGGAGTACCGCGACGACCGCGGCAGCGACTCCCAAGGCCGTGCCGGCGGCCGGCACGATCAAGGCGAGTCCGAACGCGACGGTCCCGACCGCGGCGAGCGCCACCATCTTGCGGCCGGGGCGGCGACGCCGCTCGCCATCCGGCTGGGTTCGTCGTACTTTCATATGGACGCCTCCTGGAGTGATGAACGAGGTGTTTTCAAGGGCGGCCCCCGGTGCAACGGGTGGCCGCCTGCTCCATGTGCAGGGGCCGCGGCCGCGTTCTCGATCTAGGCCGTCAAGCGCCCCGTGAGGCCCTAGCCGGCACAGCTTCTTCGCGGTTCGCGTCGAACCGACATGCCCCCTCCCTCCGGTGCCCCTCCCCCCTACCAGTGGGTGATGTCCGATTTGGATGCTAATTTTACGGGTCGGATTCGCGTATCTGATTCCTGTACCGTGCGAGCAGAGTACACTACGATGAGGGTTAGTAGTTCAGAGCTAATAAATAAGGAGAGCTACACATGGAGGAGGTGACCGTCGCGGACCCAGCAAGCACCACGGCCTGGGGGCTCGAACCCGGCGACACGATCGAGCGCAAGCGACTGCATGCCGAATACGGCGGACGCACGCAGGGGGGCATCGGCCCATCGGCGAAGACGCCGAACGTCATGGTCTTCACGGACCCGATCGCCGGCGAGAAGCACGGCTACTACGACGGGTGGATGCCGGACAGGCTCTTCCACTACAGCGGTGAGGGGCAGTACGGCGACCAGCGGATGCTGTCCGGCAACGCCAGCATCTTGAACCACCGGGCCGAGGGCCGCGCGCTGCGCGTCTTCCAGGGGGCCCGCGGAACGGTCACCTACCTTGGCGAGTTCGAGGCTGACGGCTGGTACGAGGCCGACGCTCCGGAGACCGGCGACGGGCCCCTCCGCAAGGTGATTGTCTTCAAGCTCCGCCCCGTGGACACCGCCCCGCAGCAGTCGGAGACGAAGCTCGGTCGAGTGCTACGGAGCCAGCCAGAGACGGTCCTGCACGTAGACATTGAGCAGCAAGAGACCGAGACGGCCTTCGTCAACCCAAGTCGCGAGCCTTACGAAGCAGAGCGGCGGGAAGCCAAGCTCGTCCAACAGTTCAGCGACTACCTCAGGTCGAGGGGGCAGCGGGTTCATCGACACCGGATCCTGCCTGCGGGCGAAACCCGCCCCTTGCTGACCGACCTCTACGCTCCGGAACTCGGCTTGCTTGTCGAGGCGAAGGGAAGCGTCACTCGCGAGAACGTGCGCATGGCCATCGGCCAGCTAGCCGACTACAGCCGGTTCGTAGAACCGACCACGTGCGCGATTCTTCTGCCGTCCGAGCCCCGCAAGGACCTGATCGACCTCGCAACGAGCCAGCAGTGCGTAGTCCTGTGGCCGGCCGGCAAGTCGTTTGAGGGCAGCCGCTCGGACGTACTGCCGTAGGGGATCACCTGAGCTGCCTGCCGGGATTGTGCATCACTGCAGTGAGGTAACAACATCATTGATGCCGGCAGGCGACTGGGGCCAGCAGGCCGCGGCCAGCGGAGCTACCCCGCGTGCCATACACGTGCCAGGTAGGGCGGATAACCGCGGTCAACACCAGGGACCCAGCAGCACAAAGGCCCCGCTCCCTACGCCTGTTTGTGCAGGTCATAGGTGTTGCGAGGCCTTGAGGATCGGTGATTCCCAAGCTTATAGCGCGGGTTCGATTCCCGTCATCCGCTCTTGAGAGAAGGCCCAGGTCAGTGACCTGGGCCTTCTTTGCTGTCTAGAGCTTTCAGAGGTGACCGCACCCTCCGCGCGCCACGAGGGGCCCCTCATCACAGCGAGTTGGGGCCAAGCGGCCGAATTCCTGACGTCCGGCAACACGGGGCGCCGGGCGGGCGAAACGTCCTGGCCCACGAGGGCGCTGGTGCCCATGGTCGCCGCCGTCGCGACCAGGCTGATCGCCTCCGTGCGCGCGTCGATGCCGGGATCGGCCAGGTCCGAGGCCTGGGCCTGTTCGAGCAGGACGGTCAGGGCGTTCTCCGCGGGCTCGGGGTCACGGACAAGATCGAGTAGGAGCTGTAGAGGAGATGGAAGGTCCGGCTCTCGTTGGTCGGCGGTCTCGGGCCGCCTTGCCGGGCTGGCTCTGGCGTCCGCGTGCCACATTGACGCCTACCCGACGGTATTCGCCCGAGGCTCTCGCGGGCCGCGGAACGGCAGCGTCCGGCTGAGGACGAGGTTGGTGGTCGTGCTCCCGAACTGGGCCAGCGCGTCGACGATCTCCTCCAGGTGGGCCATCGACCTGGTCGTCACCTTCAGGACGTAGCAGTCGTCCCCCGTGGTGCGCAGGCACTCCAGGACCTCCGAGCGCTCCTCGAGCAGCCGGCGCAACGGCTCGTGCCGGGTCCCCGGCCCTGGATATTTCAGCCGAACCACCGCCAGTACCGGGTAGCCGGTCCGTTCCAGGTCCACCTCCGCCCGGTACCCCGCGATCACCCCGGCCGCCTCCAACCGCCGCACCCGCTCCTTCGTCGCCGACGCGCTCAGGTTCACCCGCCGTGCCAGCTCCGTGAACGCCATCCGACCGTCCCGTTGGAGTTCGGCCAGGATCGCCCAGTCCGTCGCATCAAGACTCTCGGTCATCCGCCCAGAATACCGGCGGATCCACGGTCGAAACGCCTCTGAACAGGCGGGAATTACTTCTGGAGGACCGTACGGCGTGGCTAGGCTCGGCGTTGTGAAGATCGGAGTCAACGTCCTCAATTTCGGCCCCGGCACCGACCCGGGAGTCCTTCGAAGCTGGGCCCAGACCGTCGAGGGCCTGGGCTTCGACCTGCTCATGGCCTCGGACCACGTCGCCATCACGCCCGACGTCGCCGAGCGCTATCCGGCACCCTTCTACGAGCCCTTCACCACCTTGTCCTGGCTGGCCGGCCTCACCACCCGGGTCCGGCTCGGCACGACGGTCCTCATCGCTCCCTACCGGCACCCGCTGCTCACCGCCCGGATGGCAGCCAACCTGGATGAACTGAGCGGGGGTCGGCTGGTCCTCGGCGTGGGAGTGGGCTGGGCGCGGCAGGAGTTCGCCGCCCTCGGGATCCCGTTCGAACGGCGTGGACGACTGACCGACGACCACCTGCGGGACATGCGGACGGCCTGGGCGGACACCGCCTCCTATGGAAACCGCAGGATCCCGGTGTGGGTCGGCGGCAACAGCGACGCGGGGCTGCGCCGAGCCGTGCGACTCGGGGACGCATGGCATCCGCTGCGCTGCACCATGCCGTGGCTGCGCGAAGCCGCGGAAAGACTGAGGACGTCGGCAGACGAGCAACACCTCCCCGTGCCCGCCCTGGCCCCCCGCATCGCTCTCAAACTGACTGCGGCACCAGTCAGCGGACCGCAACGACTCGCTGGCGAGGGCACGATCGACCAAATCATGGACGACCTCGACCAACTGCGGCTGCTGGGTGCCGATGCCGTCGTCCTCGACCCTTACGACGGCGACCCCCGCAAGACCTGCCACCCGCAGGCGGTTTGGCAGGCACTCGCCACGGTGGCCGCGCACTTCTACCCACCCCGCACCAGAACGGAGCAGTCATGACCACACCCGACGACCACGCCTTCCTCCGGCGGGCCATCGCGCTCGCGGCCAAGGCACGCGCGGGCGGTGACCCGCCGTTCGGGTCGCTGTTGTCGGGACCGGACGGGGCGGTTCTGGCAGAGGAGCACAACACGACCCTCACAGACAGGGACATCACCGCGCACCCGGAACTGAAGCTGGCGAGATGGGCCGCAAGGGAGCTGGACGCGGCCACGGCAGCGGAAACCACGATGTACACCAGCTGCCAGCCGTGCGGGATGTGCGAGGCGGTCATCCAACAGGCGGGCCTGCGGCGGGTGGTGTTCGCTCTGTCCAACGAACAGCTCCTGGACATCAGACCGGGCAGCGGCCGGCCGCCCGTGCCGCAGGACGGCCCCGCGCTGCTAGACGAGGTGCGAGCCGTGATCGAGGGGTACTACCGCTGACCGTCTGGCATCGCGGCCATCTCCCGGCTCCTCCGTCGAGGCTGCTGGAGCTGTCTGGCTCGGCACGTATGTCGAGATGGCGGCAGCGGCACCGCGGCCGTCGAGTTCACGTCGCCGGCCGACCTGGTCGGGCTCTTCCGGTTCCGTGCGCCGGCGGACGGCCCTACCGGGCCAACGTCCTTCTCTTCTCGAGCCGCCTCAATGTCGACCTGGCTCGCGAGGACTTCCGCGAGGAGCGCGCCGAGGGCGAGCTGGGCTGGGACAAGGACACGCAGGAGGACCTGCTCGGCCTCGGCGAGGAAGCCTTCCCCCCGCTTCCGGCCGCCCACCCCCGGCAAGAGCATCGCCGCGCAGGTCGCCTTCCGCCGCAGCAACATGGTGCGAATGGTCTCGACTGAAGTTCGCGCGGCGTTCAGGGCCGGGGCTCCCCAACTCGCTGGAATGCCCTGTCCAGATGGCTCTTCACGCGCCACTTTTACCGCAGTGGCGCGATGCCGTCTCGAAACGCGAGACGCAATTCGCGTGCCCCGCGCCACGAGCCCGCTCGGATTCGCCCGTTCGCACCCTGTAACGCGGACGATCAACCACCCCGCCCGCGCGCCCCAGTTCGCGAGACCTCGCTGCCGCACCCTGCAGCCGACGGCGAGCACTTAAAAACGCTGTGCTCGGCGTGAATCAATATCTGTCACCGCGACCTGAGAATTTAACGGATCATGCGGGGAGAGTTTCTACCGCCACGCGGCAGCCGGAAATATTCAACGCACACAAGCCGCTGCAGCGTGCTACTGTCGATCTCGGTTGCAGTTTTGGTACCCAAGGCTTCAAGCGCCTCCAGTCGGACTTCGGGCCGCAAGAAGCGCTTTGTATTTCCCGGTCAAATTCCGGGCGGGGCATCATCGCGGCGACACGGCGTCCGCACAGTGCAGACGTTGATGTATTGCCCCAAAGGAGATTTGACATGGCTGCTGGTACCGTCAAGTGGTTCAACGCGGAAAAGGGTTTCGGCTTCATCGAGCAGGACGGTGGCGGCGCTGACGTGTTCGCCCACTACTCGAACATCGCCGCCCAGGGCTTCCGCGAGCTGAACGAGGGCCAGAAGGTCACCTTCGACATCGCGCAGGGCCAGAAGGGCCCGACGGCCGAGAACATCGTTCCCGCCTGACGCTGACACACATTCTGCAGCTGGGGCCCGCATCCCTCGGGGTGCGGGCCCCAGCTGCATGCATTTCCCGCGGTGCGTCCACCCGCGGCATCAAGCATTGAGAGATCCGGCCGACTGGCCCTCTCGGAGCTGCATCCGATTTCGCTTCTTGGTCGTCGCGTCCACATGACGCCACCTTATTTCAGCGTCTGAGCCCGAACAGATTTCTGTCCGCCAGATCCGCTATCGCATTCCATTCGGCCCGTTCTCGCAATTCCGTGCGCCGCTCCTACGCTGCGGGAATTCCTTGATACGTGCCGTATCAAGGAAGGTTCCGCATGAACCCCACACGTACGAACGAGCGCTCTTCTCGCACCCGCGGCCGCACCGGCGGCCCCGCTTTCGGCACCGGCGCCGGTTCGGGGCGGGGCAGCCGCTTCGGCTCGTCGACCCCGAGCCGCTCCGGCGGTCCGAGCCGTTCCGGAGCTCCGAGCCGCTCGGGCGGCTACGGCCGCCGGCCCGCCGCGATCCAGGGCGAGTTCGCACCGCCGAAGACGATCACCCCCGCGCTGCCCGCCGTCGAGGCCTTCGCCGACCTCGCCATGCCGGCCCAGCTGCTCACCACGCTCACCCGTGAGGGCATGGCCACACCGTTCCCGATCCAGGCCGCGACACTGCCCAACACCCTCGCGGGCCGCGACGTACTCGGCCGCGGCCGCACCGGTTCCGGCAAGACCCTGGCCTTCGGCCTCGCGCTGCTGGCCCGTACGGCAGGCCAGAGCGCCGAGCCGGGCCAGCCGCTCGCGCTGGTCCTCGTACCGACGCGAGAGCTCGCCCAGCAGGTCACCGCCGCGCTCACCCCTTACGCCCGGGCGGTCAAGCTGCGCCTGGCCACCGTGGTCGGCGGCATGCCGATCCACCGCCAGGCCGGTGCGCTGCGCGCCGGAGCCGAAGTGGTCGTCGCCACTCCCGGACGCCTCAAGGACCTCATCGACCGCGGCGACTGCCGCCTGAACCAGGTCGCCATCACCGTCCTCGACGAGGCCGACCAGATGGCCGACATGGGCTTCATGCCGCAGGTCACCGCCCTCCTCGACCAGGTACGTCCCGAGGGCCAGCGGATGCTGTTCTCCGCCACCCTCGACCGCAACGTCGACCTGCTGGTCCGCCGCTACCTGACCGACCCGGTCGTGCACTCCGTCGACCCCTCGCAGGGCGCGGTGACCACGATGGAGCACCACGTCCTGCACGTCCACGGGGCCGACAAACAGCGGACGACGACGGAGATCGCTGCCCGCGACGGCCGGGTGATCATGTTCCTGGACACCAAGCACGCCGTGGACCGCCTCACCCAGGACCTCCTCGACAGCGGGGTCCGCGCTGCGGCCCTGCACGGCGGAAAGTCCCAGCCGCAGCGGACCCGGACCCTGGCCCAGTTCAAGACCGGACACGTCACCGTGCTGGTCGCCACCAACGTGGCGGCGCGCGGCATCCACGTCGACAACCTGGACCTCGTCGTCAACGTCGACCCGCCCACCGACCCCAAGGACTACCTCCACCGCGGCGGCCGCACCGCCCGCGCCGGTGAGTCCGGCAGCGTCGTCACCCTCGTCACCCCCAACCAGCGCCGCGAGATGGCCCGCTTGATGCAGGCCGCGGGCATCACCCCGCAGACCACCCAGGTCCGCTCGGGCGACGAGGCCCTGAACCGCATCACCGGTGCTCAGGCACCCTCCGGCATCCCGGTCACCATCACCGCACCGGTGTCCGAGCGCCCCAAGCGCAGCACGGCCTCCCGCGGTCGACGCGGGCCCATGGCGGCTGCCCGGCGCGCGAGCCTGCGACAGACCGCCTTCGACGCGGCGGCCTGAGAACCACGCGATCAGGACACTGACCCACCTCTGCAGGAGGCACCTTTTGACGCTGGTCCAGATGCAGCCCCGCGCGGCGCATTCCGATGCCCATGCCGACCTCGTCCACCGGACGGTGGACGACGCCATGGAAGCGGCCGGTCCACAGGTTTGCGACGACATGACCGTCGAGGTGGCCCTGGCCGTCATGGCCAGCGCCCGCGCGGACCATCTGCTCGTCTGCGACGAGGACGGCCTGTGCACCGGGCTGATCACCCATGCCCAGCTCACCACCGTCCGCGACAGCGCGGCGTACACGGACCGGACCCGTCTGCGCGATGTCCTCGGCGACCGCGGGCCGTTCACCTCGCCCACGACGACGATGGCCGAGGCCGATCACGCGACGCGATACCGCAGGGTCACCGCCCTGCCCGTCGTGGACGAACGAGGCAGCGCCCTGGGCGTCCTCGCCCTCAGCCACTGAACCACCGCACCGTGGTCGGACCGTTCCCCCTTCACCCTGTGAGGCATCCATGCGCTGTGTCATCGCCCGTTTCCCGTTCGACCTGACCAAAAGCGGTGTCCTGGAATCGATGAAGGGCATCAAGCCCGAGCAGGTCATCGGCGAGTCAGTGACCATCGGCCGCCGCACCTACCCCGTCAAGCAGGTCGGCCAGGTCATCACCCGCCAGGACCGCCGCGACTTCAGCGCCGGCGAAGTCCTCCGCGCCATGACCCAGCTCGGGTTCACCTGCCGCGGCCTTCCCCAGGCCGCAGCGCCCACGCGTGTCCTCAGCCCGCTCGAGAAGGCGGCCGCGATGCTCGGGCACCCCGTCACCGTCTGACCGACGGGACCGGCGCGAGCCGACACGGACACAGCGACGAGGGCCCGACCGGCACGTGCCGGTCGGGCCCTCCTGCGTTCCGACGGCTTGCTCTACGCGGTGCAGGGTCAGTGGTCGGAGTAGCTGAAGTCGCCCACGGTCCAGGCACTGACATCCGCGATCGAGACTCGATACATCCCACCCGTCTCCGGGATCCCCACCGTGCCCTGGAGGATGCGGGCCACATGGAAGTGCAGATGGGTCGGCGGCCCGTCCCGGCGGGTCGTGGCGGTGAAGATGGCGGAGAACTCGGCCAGGCGGGCCGAGTCCGTCAGGACCTCCGACACCCGCTGCCTCCACACGGCTTCGGGGGCCAGCCGACCGGTGATGACAGCGCCGCTGGTGACCACGGTCAGGGACATCTGGTTGCTCTGCCCGGACTCCACGAGAGTGGCGACATCAACGAGCAGCTGGTCAGGCTTCGACATGAGAGCCGATTCTATTCACCGCCTTTCCGCCCGCTCCAGCGGTCGCGCTACAGGGCGAGAAGGGCACTCACCGTCTTCCCGCCGGAGGCCCGACGGGTGACCGCGGTCGCTCGGGCGTGTCTGTTGACCACGGGCCAGCCGAACCCCCGGTGCCACCGTCCATGTCAGGGGTGCGCATGCGCGGCACGTGCGGGCTGGGATCGTGGACGGCCACCTCGAGCGCCTGACCTGCAATGCAGGCTGCTCACGGCATGCTAGGCCGACCGCGAGCGTCTAGCTGTCCTCAGCGCACCGGAAAATCTATGTCGGCCGGAGTAGACATTGAGCTGTGGCGTGGTTATGGTTTCTCTCGTAACGCAGAGAGACCGCAGGGCCTGGCAGAGACGAACTGCCGGGCAGCAGTACCCGCAGTTGCAGTGCGCAGCACGGTGCGGTGGTGGAGTTCCGAAGCCAGAGCGGTTGCAGGACGGCGACGGGGCTGACGACCGGACCGGGTGGCCCGCAGTGATCAGGGGCCGCCACAAGCAGTGCCGCAGTTAACGCAGTGGCAGTACCCGTAGTAAGCGCAGTTGGCAGTACCAGCAGTGAAGTCAGTGAGCAGCACCTCGGTGAAGGCGTCGGCTGCGGGCGCGCGCACCGGGAAGTTCGGCAGTGGGGTTCTAAGCCAGAGCAGATGCAGGATGGGCAACGGGGCTGGCTGCCGAAGAGTGGCGCTGGGTGAGGTCACTGAGCAGTTCGCAGGAGGAGCAGTACCAGCAGTTCGCAGTCTCCGTTTGATAAGTAGTTGATCATCGAGGGAAGAACGGAGGAGCAGAGCACCATCAGGATCGCCCGGGCGGAAGCCTGAGCCCGGGTACCGCAGGACATCGATAGTGAGGTGGTCTCCGGTCAAGCAACCGCGATCCCCGCAATCCCGGCAGCATCTTGGCCGGGTCTGCGGACACAGAAGGCCGGCGCAGGACCAGGGCCGGCGGATGGTGTAGTAGTTCCTTCGGGGCCCTGGTGCCATATGGCACCAGGGCCCCTCCACGCGTTCCATGAGAGAGGTTCAATGACAGCAGACGACTCGTTCGGCCGTCTCGACGACGACGACTACCCCGCCTACACGATGGGCCGGGCCGCCGAGATGCTCGGCACCACCCAGGGCTTCCTCCGCGCCATCGGCGAAGCCCGCCTCATCACCCCGCTCCGCTCCGAGGGCGGTCACCGCCGCTACTCCCGCTACCAGCTGCGCATCGCCGCCCGCGCCCGGGAACTCGTCGACCAGGGCACCCCCATCGAGGCCGCCTGCCGCATCATCATCCTTGAGGACCAGCTCGAAGAAGCGCAGCGCATCAACGCCGAATACCGCCGCGCCGCCGAATCGTCCGGTCCGTCGGCCTCGGCCTGAGGTGAGTGTGCCCATCGCATCGGTGGGCCGCGTCCAGGGGGCGGCATCGCGCCACCGCCCGGTTTCGACCGTCACCGTCCGATCGTGGTTGCGAGCTGGTTCGGAGGACCGTGGCGTCGTCCTGGAGACGGCCGCCGTGGGCGCGCAGCACCTCCGCAACCAGGGCCCGGGAGGCCTCGCGGGGGTGGAGAGCGCCCGTGCGAACGATCAGGGAGGGCAGGTCGGCCTCCACAGCGCGCCGCTCGAGCATGCCGTCGGTAAGCATGACAAGCCGGTCACCCGGCTGCAGGTCCAACCGCTGCACCCGATAGGCGGCACGAAGGTGGACACCGAACGGTAGATCCACTTCGGGAGCGATCTCCTCGACCCTCCCCGTCGAGCAGGCTGACGTGCAGCAGCTGCCCGGTGACGACGCCCCGCGTGCCGTTGTCGATGACTGCCTGGTTGGCCTCGCGAGCCTGCCCCTCGAGCTCGGCGCCGGCACGTCCGGCCCTGCGGAGGGCACCCACGGCCCCGGTGGCGAGGAGCGCGGCTTCCACGTCGTGTCCTATGGCACCGGTGACGGAGAGCTGCATGGTGTCCCGATCGACGCCCCAGTCGAAGGTGTCGCCACCGACGTGCGTCGCCGGTTCCAGTGCTCCGGCGACCGTGAACCGGGCCGCCTCACATGCCGGCGAGAAGCCGACGGGCAACCCGTGGGCCCCGCGGGGCCGGGCGGGCGCGCATCAGGACATCGTCGTGGTCGGACTTGGCGGACCCGGTATTCCGCGGCACCCGCCGGGACCGTGACCGCCGGGACCGTGACCACCGCGATCTGCCGTTCGGCGGTGTCCCGGTCGGCGGCGGTCAGCCCGCCGTCGCGGTGGTAGACACGGAACCACCGTGCGGCGTCTACCTGTTCACGCTGTTCACACCGTTTGCCCTGTTGGCCCCGCCTGGTCCATTTCGGGGCCCCGCCGCCTGAACTCGGACCGGTGGCCCCGAAGGTCCGCCCGGTTGCATCCAATGTCCCGTCTCCGACGCACCGTTCCGTCACACCGACGCAGGAGATCCCTCCTCCCCCCCGGGCATCCCGTACTTCCCCGGGAGCAACGCTGAGCGTCGCCGGCAGGGAGGGGGCCTACGTCCATCCGCCTCGGCATGAAAGGCCGTGTCCGCGGCCATGGCCTCGGGGCGGCGGGAACGTAAACGTGTCCGAGCGACCTCCCCCACCTGCCCGAACACCGCCTCCGGTGGCAGGCCTGCTGCGGCCGGGGGCCACCGCGTATCCGGTACCGGGGCTCGTGCACTCCTTTGCTGCATGTGCAGGGCTGCGCCCGCAAACGATCACGACTTGGGGCGCGCCGACTGTCGGCGCAGGACGAGCGCGGCAGCGGTGAGTCGGACGACGCGAGCGGACAATCGTGCACGCTCGCTTCGAAAGGCGTCGCGCCCGACCCCCACGGCCAGACCGGCGCGCTCACTGGGCAGTTGGTCCGGGAACAGGCGAATGGCGGTTCCCTCACTGGCCGGCAGTGGTCGATCCAGGCCGCCGGCGGGGCGGCATCCCGGTGCAGCCGGTCCCGCGACCCGCACGGTCGCCTCCTCTTAGAGCAGGGCCCTCCGTGGCTGGACGACCTGCCGTCGAGATCCTCCGGCGCCGGCGCTCCGACTGCGCCATACCCCGGCCGATCCTGCCGCAGGTCCACGACCCCAGGAGCGGCCGACTACCCGAACACGACAGCGAGTTCGCCTTCGCACCCCGCTGAAGCACCCCGCCTAGGCCAACGGAATAACAAACGCAACCATCGAAATTTGGCTTGATCATGCCGTCATTTGACCAAAACTAAAGAAATGATGAAGATCATCTCCGGCTGCGTGCCGATGACGGCACGCAGTGCACAGACTCCACCGGGGAAGGTGGAGCAATCGGGAGGGAACCCCCATGCGTACTCGCATGAAGTCGGCCGTGGTGACGGCCTCACTCGCAGCAGGACTCATCGGCGCACTCGCGCCGAACGCCTTCGCCGCGTACACGCAGGTCAAGAACTTCTCCTTCACCGACGAGGGCGTGGGTGCGGAGACCGGCCGCTGGTCGGCCCCGGGCAACAGCCAGGCCGCGACGCAGGACGGGTGCGCCACGAGCAACGGCGCTCAGGGCCGGGTCGGCTACGACTTCAAGATCGACAAGTCCTGGCAGCCCGACCAGTGGGTCGCCTGGCGTGACTGGTCCTGCGACAACGGCACGTTCTGGAAGGAGTTCAACAACGCCCCCGCCGGCAGCTACTACATGCAGATCGCGAACGCTCCGGCCTTCATCCACTCGTCGGGTCGCGTCGTCTACAACTGGAAGTAATCTCAGACGATGAGCGTCCTTTCCTGTCACGAAGTGACCAAGAGCTTCCGGAAGCACTCCGTGCTGGAAGGGGTCCATCTCAGCCTGGAGGCCGGCGAGATCGTCGGCCTCCTCGGGCTCAACGGCGCCGGCAAGACCACCCTGATGCGGGTGATCACCGGGCTGTCCACTCCCGACTCCGGTGAAGTGCGGCTGTTCGGGGAGTCCCTGCCGATGCGGCCGCGGCAGCTCGACCGGCTCGGAGCCGCGCTCGACGCGCCCGCCTTCCACCGGTGGTCCACCGGACGCGCCATGCTGCGCACCCTGCTCGACACCGCCGGGCTTCCCGACGGCGGGCGCATCGCCCGCACGCTCAACCGCGTCGGGCTCAGCGGAGCCGCCGACCGGCGGCTCGGGACGTACTCGCAGGGCATGCGGCAGCGGCTGGCCATCGCCGCGGCGCTGCTCAAGGGGCCCGATCTGCTGATCCTCGACGAGCCCACCAACGGGCTCGACCCCGAGGGACTGCGCATGGTGCGGCGGATCGTGGCCGAGGAGGCCGAGCGCGGGGCCGCCGTCCTCGTATCCAGCCACCAACTCGACGAGATCCAGCGGATCTGCCACCGCGTGATCATGCTCGCCCAGGGCCGCGTCGTCGCCGCCGGCACTCTCGACGCGCTCGGCTACGACCCGGAAAGCGGTCCGGCCGCCTTCGAGGACTGGTTCTTCGGGCTCGTCGGGAACGGCGACCGCCAGTGAACCCACTCGTCCGGGCTGAGACCCGGCGGCTGCTGCGGCACCCGCTCGCCCTCACCCTCGCCGTGCTGTTCGTCTTCGGCTCCCTCTACTGCGCGTGGGTGAGCCAGAACATGGCCTCGCACAACATCACGCAGGTGCAGGCCAACCTCGACTTCCTCCCCCGATCATGTGATTCCCCGCGGAACACCCCGCAGCAGAAGGCCGGGTGCCTCGCCGAAGTACCCCTGCAGGCTGCCGGGCTGGAGCGGATCCAGGACAGGTTCACCGCCGAAGGAGTCCGTGCCGCGCAAGCCCAGCACCCGGTGGGCTCGCTGCTGTGGACCATACGGCTGCTGACGTCCGTTCCGGGGCTCGCGCTGTTCGTCATGCTCGCGGCCTTCTCCGTCGCCGGCGAGTGGAGCCGGGGCAGCATCGTGCCGCTCCTCCTCTACGAGTCCCGCCTCAGCAGGCTGCTCGCCGCCAAGACCCTGGCCGTCTGGGCGTGGAGTTTGGTGCTGCTGTGCGTGTCGGCCGCCGTTACAGCCGCGTTCGGCCTGCTCTACGGCCGCAACGCCTACCCGCTGCCTTCGCCCGGCGCCCTCGGCACCGTCCTCGCCGACACCGCACTCGGCGTACTGGCCGGTGCAGCCGTGCTGGCCGGGGCCGCAGCCGTCGCGGTCGCCCTCGGCGCACTGCTGCGCCAGCCGATGCGCACCTTCCTCGCCGGGATGCTGCTGCTCGTCCTGGTGGTCCGCACGTCCGCCGCCCCGGGGCTGGGCGCCTGGCTCCCCGGCGGCGCGCTGGCCGACCTCGTCGGCTTCGGTTCGGTGGACGGGGTGTGGGACCACTTCTGGATCTCCACCGACCCCTCCACGGCCCCCGTCCTGCTCCGCGTCCTGCCGACCCTGGCCCTCATCGGCTTGCTCTGGCTCGGGCTGGACCGCCTCAACCGGACCCGGGACCGCGCCTGATGGCCGGCAACCGGCGGCGGCCGGCGCGCGGGGAGGGGACCGCCTGGGCCGGTGAGCTGCGAGCCCTGTGGACCGCTCCCGTATGGGGAGCGACCGCGGCTGTGATCCTGCTGGCCCTCGCGCTCGTCGGCCGGCTCTGGATGGCGGGAGCCTCGTACGGGGTGCTCGACCCCTCGGTGTCGGCGCTCACCTCGCTCCCGTCGGCGCTGCGAGCGGCGGCATGGCAGTTCGCGACCCTGCTGGGTCTCGTCCTCACGGGAGTGGTCGTCGCCACGGGGCTCGGCCAGACCCTGGAAGGCGGCACCTGGAGCGCCCTGCGCCTGTTCGAGAACCGGGTCGGGGTGCTGTGGGCCCGCAAGGCCGGCGCCGCACTCGCCCTGTCGCTCGCCAGCCAGATCGTCACCGGCGTGCTGCTGTGGCTGAGCACCTCGGCATACGCCCGGCTGTGGCCGGTGCGGCCCCGCGCGGTGCCCTCCGGGCTCGCCGGCGGGGGCGTCCACACGTCACCTCCCCTGCCCGCCGAGTCCGCGACCTGGGGCCAGGCCGCAGGCGCGATCGCCGCCGCCCTCCTCGTCCAACTCCTCTTCATCTCCTTGGCGGCCCTCGCCGCGGCCCTGCTGCGCAGCGTCATCGGGACCCTCGCGCTCGGGGTCGGTCCCCTGCTGGTGACCGCACCACTCGTGATGCTTCCGGCGGCGCCGTTCCTGCCGCACCGCTGGATCGCCGATCTGCTGAACCTGCCCCCCGAGGCCCAATACCAGCTCTACCTCTGGAATCAGGCCCCGCCCGATCCCGCACCCCTGACCGGGTGCCTCGCCCTCACCGGGGCCGCGGCCCTGGCCGGTGTGGCAGCCTGGGCCGCGCTGCGCTCCGAGCGCGCGCTACGGCCCGTTGACTGACACCGCGGCCAAGTGCGGCGCAGCCGCTGCCGTGCGCCGGCTTCTGCGAGATGAGGCGGGTCAAGCTCGCAGCCAGGCGCGCCGATGACGGGCGACGGCGTACACGCTCTCCACCTGCTGCGGGCTGAGTTTGCCGGTGAGGGGGCCGAGAGCCGCCACGTCCCGTTCCTGGTAGATCCGTACGGTGTACTGCGTCGCCGCACGATGGAGGGACGCGGCGCCGACGAAGACCAGGACCGGTTCGACCGGCACGTCGAAGTCGCAGTACCGCCCCAGCACCTTTCGCACGTAGTCGGCCTCAGCCTTGCTCGCAGCGGCGTACCGTTGCGGCGGCCCGCCGTTGACCTTGGCCATGGAGTCGCCGACCCAGACCGAAGCGCCCCGGTGAGTCTTGGTGTTGATGCTGAACACGCCCCCGGGGCCGATCACTAAGTGATCGATGTCGCCGCCGTTGCTCTTCTCGACTCCGTGGAGGATCCGCCAGCCGAGCGGGGACAGGCGGTGCAGTTCTCGACCGACCCGCCGCTCTCCCTCGAGCCCGGTGTACCAGTTGTCCCACTCCGAAGACTGCCGAAGCAGCTTCGCCCTCCACCGCTGGGCCGTCGACGGGCCTCGTTCGGCGATGGTCCCCAGCAGGCGGGCGCCTGGACGGTTCCGTGCCAGGTCATCACCGGGAGAGAGGGGCGGAAGGGACGCCGGCCGTTCGGCACGGTGATTCGGGGCTGCGGGGCCGGGCCGGCGAGGCCGCTGAGGGGGGCCTGAGGGGCGGGGTTCACGGGCAGGTGAGGGGGTGGGGGTGGGGGTGGGGCCGACGATGAGCCCGTCCCCGAGGTGCCGCCGGAGAAGGGCCAGAGCCTCGTCCTGGTGCGTCCGAATCTTGATCGTCACGGTCTTGGTCGCCCGATCCGCCCAGGCGACGGCCGTTCCGTCCGGCAGGTTCACATAGAGCCGATCCTTGCCGTGCCTCTTCCACGAATGCACCGTCAGATCGCTCATCAGCCGCCCCCCTGCGTGCCGTCCCCACACATATGCCAGCAGCTGGTGGCCAGGTCGGCAAGACCGCCGGGGACAGAGCGAGCCGTTACAGGTTTCCCTACCTCATCAAGCACCCGGCTCCGCTCGGGGCCAGGCTCCTGCCTTCGGCCCGCTCCGCCCCCGCTGCGCCGACGCCCGCCCCTGCAAGACGGGATGGGCCCAAGGGCATGAGTCGAGCCCTACGGGGGGGCCAGCTGTGCCCTCGCTCACCGACGTGTTCCTACTTCGTATCCACGCAGGGGCACTGACCGTGTTGGCCCCACCTATCTCCAGGAAGCTTCAAACCGCACCTTTTACAGCGCGAGTCGCCCTCATCCCTCCGGATATCGCGCGGCGGCAGCTTGGCCTTACCGCGTGGGCGCTCTACGGGATAAGACACGGCCGGATCCCCCCGTCCTCGTGCTATCGCCCCCCGTGGCTGGATGGCGATAGCGATGTCAGGCACGCCAAGTGTGGCAGGGGGATCGAGACCGAGCAGGCATACGAGCAAAGATGCCGAATTCCCACATGTGTGGCGCGGGTTCGATTCCCGCCATCCTCTCCTGAACGCAGGCCCAGTTCAGCGACCTGGGACTGTCTCCGCGCGGTGGGTCGGCTCATTCGTCGACGTCCTCGTCACCCGTTCCCGGAACCAAGCGGTCCAGCGGCTGAACTTCCTGGATCGTCGATGTCAACTGTGATCTCGAACCCCGCGGTTGACGTGAAGGTGGCCACGTTTCCGGACAGCCGGATCCGATCAAATGGATTGGATTCCGTGAAGAGGATCGCCCAGATGAGCGAACGGTCAGCAGTCAACCGCGCAATGAACCCCTCCGACCCGTACGAACCCTCGCCGCCCCACAGCAGCCCCTTGCTCCCCAGGTCTACTGCGACCAGCCCATCGACCGAAGAGACCCAAGAGGGATCGATCTCCAGCATTTCCTCGAGATCGAACGGGGCGAGCACCCTCATACCGCTCGGCGCGTCGGAGCCGAGGCCGACATCACAGGATCTCCCCTCCGCAAAATGCAGGGCATCTCTGATGGGAAGCCGAAAATCTTCCCATAGGCGTTCGATCATGGTCATTTTGGCTTTTACTTCCCCAAATCCATGGCGCGGGTTCGATTCCCGTCATCCGATCTTGAACGAAGCCCAGCTCAGCGACCTGGCGCCGTCGTTTGAGAGTGCCGGCCGCACGCGTCGGCGTCGATGGTGTCGGCGGCGTGCACCGGGGCCGGCCACGGGCGCTCCTCGAAGGCCCGGCCGACGTCGGGGCGGCGTAAGGGCTGGTGTGCGGGGCAGTCGGAACCGGGTAACGTCTTTGTCATGTTCTTCCAGGCGCCGATTTACGAGTGAGAGCGTGATGGGCCCCTGCTGACGTCCTTCGACGTCGCCGCCCGTCCCTCACCTACGAATCCGCAGATCACTTCACATCATTACCGGGAGAACCCGTGACCGTGAGCAAGAACATCAACAACCCCGTCGGCCAGGGCGGCGGCCAGCGCAAGAGGCTGTCCCGCGCCGAACGGCAGAACAACGGTCCGCACCGCAACCTCGACCGCCAGGGTGCGGCCGACGTGAAGGCGGAGCTGGTGCGCAAGATGCGCGAGAAGGCGGGAGCAGCCGAGGGCGCCGCGCAGGCGGGCGACGACACCGCCCAGAGCTGACGCCACCGCCGCCGCAGGGCTTCATGCGGGCGAAGGGCCCAGGTCAGCGACCTGGGCCTTCTTCATGGACCCGAACGACCCGCTGGCTCCCCACGTACCCCTTCGCCGTCCACCCCCCGGAGTACGTCGCGGAGCGTCTCCAGGAGATCGACCGGGACAGCGCCGAGAACCTGCTCCTGGCCCTCACGGACGACAAGTGCACCCTCTCCAGCCTGGAGCGCTTCACGGACAGCGAGAAGGCACTGCGGGCCATGGCACGCACGGTCCTCGCGCGCTACGGGGACGGGACCCGCTGTCACACCAACGTCAACAGGCCCGGCCACGCGCGCGGCACGCTCGACTTCACTTCGTCCGGCTGGGCGTACAGCCCGCTGAGCGTCTACTCGGAGGACTACGGCCTGATCGGCCAACGAGCGGGCCACCCACCGCCGGCTCGCCCCTCCGGGGCGGCTCTCTGAGCCCCCCGCCCCGGTCCTGATCAGCGGAAAGGCGGAAACACTAGGGCTTGATGTTCTGGTTCAGGTGGAACAGGTTTCCCGCGTCGTACGTCCGCTTGACCTCGACGAGGCGGTCGTAGTTGGCCTTGTAGTTGGCCCTGATCCGGCCCTGGTCGTCCTCCGCCATGAAGTTGACGTATCCGCCTTCCTCCGAGTGCGGGGCGATCGCCTCGTAGTAGTCGCGCACCCAGGCGGTGTTGGCCTCGTTGGCGGCGGGGTCGGGCCACATCCCGGCGATGACGGTGGCGAACGAGGCGTCCCGGTAGGCGAAGGCCGTTGCCTCCGGTGCGACTCGGTGGCAGGCACCGTTGATGGGGTAGATGTGGACCGTCGAGTTCAGGGCCGGCAGTCGTGGCCCGTGCTGCAAGTGGGCCGCGATGGCGGCGTCGCTGAGCTCGGTCACGAAGTTGGCCTTCCAGTAATGCTGGAGGCCGGGCGGTACCAGCGCGTCGAAGGCGCTGTTGAGCGCGGGATACGGCATCGGCCCGACGTGCTCGGCGACCACCGGCGCGAAGTCGTGGAAGGCCTGGAGGGCGCGCTCCCCCTCCTCCAGCGGCCCCGCCCAGCACGACACGATCAGGAGGAAGGGTTCGCCGTGCCGGTCCTCCGGGATGAACGGGAGCGGCGGAGCCAGCTGGAAGGCGGGGAACGCGCCGAGTTCCTCCGGCGCATCGGCGATGTACTCGCTGTAGGAGCGCAATACGGTGGCGCCGTCTTCCAGTTCGAAGAGCATCGGCCCGCCGTAGATGTCCTTGACCGGGCTGAGCCGGAACTCGAAGGAGGTCACCGCACCGAAGTTGCCACCGCCACCGCGAAGGGCCCAGAAGAGGTCGTCGTGCTCGTCCTCGCTCACGACGAGCAGCCGGCCGTCCGCGGTCACCACGTCGGCGGAGATCAGGTTGTCGCAGCTCAGCCCGAGTCCACGGGAGAGATAGCCGATGCCGCCACCGAGGGTGAGCCCGCCGACACCCGTGGTCGAGATGATTCCCCCGGTCGTCGCCAGACCGAAGGGGTACGTCGCCGCGTTGAAGTCACCCCAGGTCGCGCCGCCTTCGGCGCGAGCCGTCCGCCGCGCGGGGTCGACGCGCACGCCACGCATTCCGGACAGATCGGCTACGACGCCGCCGTCGCACGTACCGAAACCGGGCACGCTGTGCCCGCCGCCACGCACTGCCAGGTCGAGCTCGTTCTCCCGCGCGAAGTCGACCGCGGCCATGACGTCGCCCGCGTTGGCACAGCGCACGACGGCGGCCGGCCTCCGGTCGATCATGGCGTTGTAGACCGTGCGCGCCTCGTCATAGGCATCGTCGTCAGGGGTGGTGACCGCCCCGCGGACGCGTTCACGCAACTGCTCGATCGAGAGCTTGCCCATAGCAACCGCTCCTCGTGCCGGTACCCCGCCGCGCGCCCTGTCACTGAGCTTCGCTTCTCTTTCACGCTACGCCGATGGCGTGAAGCCTCAACCCGAGATCCGAGGGGGACGCGCCACCGTCGGCTCCGGTCGGCTGAGCCAGTCAGATCCGGTCGGCTCCGGCGGCGGCTGCCCGGGGGGCTCTCCCCGGACGATCGCGCCGTGGGGCCGCCCGCGGGCAGCGGGCGCGGCGCAACTGCCGTAGCGGCACGTCAGCTTGGGCCCGCCCCGTTCGCCGAGGGCTCGGCGGCCGTGAAGATCCGGTCCAGGTGGTGACGGAGTACCGCGACGGCCGACTCCGGAGTCCGCTGGCCCACCAGGATGCTGGTGCCCATGGTCGCCGTCATCGCGAGCAGGCTGATCGCCTCCGTGCGCGCGGCGACGCCCGGGTCGGCCAGGCCCGACGCCTGGGCGCGTTCGAGCAGGCCGGCCAGGGCGTTCTCGGCGGCGTCGGGGTTGTCGATGAAGGGCTGGGCGGCCAGTGCCTCATCGGTCACGGAGAGGATCGAGTAGGAGCTGTAGAGGAGGTGGAAGGTGCGGCTCTCCTCGTCGGTCGGCAGCGAGGCCAGCAGCAGCGCCTCGATCGTCGCGCGCGGGCCCGGGTCCGGACCGGCGGCGGCCAGGCGGGCACCCACCCGCGCGGTGAAGCGGTCGGTCAGGTGCTGGAGTCCGTAGAAGAGCAGCTTCTCCTTGGTCTCGAAGTAGTACTGCACGAGCCGCAGTGACACGCCGGCCTCCGCGGCCACGTCACGCATGCCGACGGCGTGCAGGCCCCGCCGTCCGGCGACCCGGATGAGCGCCTCGGCGATCTGGGCCCGCCGTTCCCCGTGGTCAACGCGCTTTGGCATGTGCGGGTGTCTCCGCCCGTCGGTGGTGGGTTCGCGGTCCGGCTCGGACCGGACCGCTTTATGGTACCGCCGTATCAACATCATGGTACGGTCGTATCACGAAGAACGGATCTTCCCGGAGGTGCCCCGTGCCCGAGAACACGACCCGTGCCCGCCGCGACGTCGGCCGCTACGTGAACGACGAACTGCGCGAGCGCTACTTCGCCGCCGGCGACGTGCTCTACGCGATGGGGGCACCCATCCGCTCCGAGACGGACGTGGAGACCAGCTTCGGCACCACGCACGTCTACCGGTACGGACCCGGCGACCCGGCCGCCGAGTCCCGCACGCCGATCGTCCTGATCCACGGCGCGGGCTACAGCTCCGCCATGTGGTACCCCAACACCCCCGCGCTCAGCGCCGAACGGCCCGTCTACGCGCTCGACACCCCCGGCGACGCCGGGCGCAGCGTCCACCGAGAGCCCATGTGGCAGCCCGAGCGCGCCGCCCAGTGGATGGACGAGGCCCTCGACGCACTCGGCCTCGACCGGGTCCACCTCGTCGGCTCCTCCTACGGCGGCTGGCTGGTACTCAACCAGGCACACCGCCGGCCCGACCGGCTCGCGTCGGTCACCGCCCTCGACCCCGGCGGCCTGGAGAAGGTGGGGCTGCGCTTCTTCGCCTGGGTCTTCGTGAGTCTCTTCGCCAGCTTCGCCCCCAAGGCGCTGCGCCCGCGCCTCGCCTCCTGGCTGGAGCAGCCGGTGATCGCCGTCCCTGAACTGCGGAAATGGGTCCAGTTGGGCGCCCGGGCCTTCCGGATCCGCCGCCCCGCGCCGCTGCCGCTTGCCGAGGACGCGCTGCGCTCGATCCGGACGCCGCTCTACCTGATCATGGGCAAGCGCAGCCTGCTGGTCCACCCGCAGCGGCAGCTGGAGCGCGTGCCGCGCCTCATCCCCGGGGCCCGCGCCGAGATCATCGCCGCGACGGGCCACGGCCCGCAGATCGACCACCCCGACGTGGTCAACGCCCGGATGCTCGGCTTCATGGAAGACGTCGACTCCCTCGACCCCGCCGAGGCCGCCGAGGCCGCCGAGGCCGACGCCTAGGGCCTGCGTGGGGCGTCGTCCGTGTGCCTCGCTCCGCGGTCGACATGATGCGGGGCGTGGCCGTGCGTGTCAGCGTGATCCGAGAGGAGTCCGTACCCCACGCATCAAGAGGAGTCGCCGTCATGGACGGTACGCACGACAAGCACCAGGAGCCGGGCAAGGGCCACGGGGCGCAGGAACACCATCGCCGCCCCGGGGACCCCGCGCAGCCCCAACCGGGCAAGCAGTCCCGCGAGAAGGGCCGCAAGCCCGGCCAGGAGGAGACCTCGCGCCGCCTGGAGGACGACCTGATGCGCGAAGAGGACCTGCACGACGAGGGTCTCTGACCAGCGCACCGCACACCCCGGGCCCCGGCCGGTCCAGCGTCACTCCGGCCGGGCCCTGCCCCGCGCCGCCCGAGACCCAAGGAGACGCCGCCGCCCGCCGTGGGGGCGCCGCGCTCTCGGCTCGGCCGCCGAGGATCCGGAGTCAGCCATCCGGGGTCAGCCCGCCGGATCGGCGGCGCTGTCCTCGGGTTCGGGTGTGGTGGCGATGAGGATCTGAGCGGCCTGCGTGATGTTGTCGGTGTGGACGGCGCGGGCCATCGCTTCGCGGGCGGCGTCGGCGGTGGTGTCCGGGGGAACCACCAGCAGGGCGAAGTGGTCGTTGTGCCCGCGGGTGATGAGGACGGTGTCGTCGCCGACCGGGTCGGAGTCGAGGTGCACGACCTGGCCGTCGATGACCAGGCGGGTCGGGAGGCCGTTCCAGGCGGACGCGTCCACGCCCACCCGGGTGATCGGCCCGAGATGCCCGGTCAGCACGCTGATCAGTGCCGGCAGCTCGGTTCCGATGTCGCGGGTGCGCGGCCACCAGGCGCCGTCCAGGAGCCCTTCCCGGGACCGCGTGGTCTCCAGCCGCAGCAGCGCCGTGCCCGGCTGGATCGCCTGGTGGATCGCGTCCGGCAGGAGCAGTGGGGGCGTGTGGGGGATGTCGGAGTCAGCCATGTGGGTTCGCCCGTCTACGGTGCGGCCGTACTGCGTCGCAGGCCGGCACCCGTGCCGGTGCCGCTTCCGGCCGGTCGGCGTGCGCGGGCCTGTCGTCCTTTCACGGTACTCTCGCCGCCCGCTCCACCGCCTGCCGGAAAATCGCTGGTCAGATCGGTCATGGCCAGCCGAACAGGCGTACAGTGAAAGGACCGGGAGTACTTCGTACACCTGCTTTCACGTGGGTGTCATTTCCGGCGATCGCCTAAATACCGGACTGCCGACGGGCAGTCCGGGGGCAGGTCCACACCATGACCAGCACCTTCGAACGGACCGCGCCCCGCGACCTCGCCGCAGAGCTCCCGGCTCGCTTGTCCCTCACCCCGAAGACCACGCTCGCCGGCCAGCTGGACGGGGCCTGGTGGCCCCACTCCCGCGACCTCGAAGCCGAGCTTCCGCCGCTCGTCGCCGCCCTGGAGGAATGCTGGGGCCGCGTCACCCGCGTCACCGTGAACCCCGCCCGCTGGCCCGTCGTGCCGCGCAGGGTTGCCGTGGACGGGCGCGTGCTGCACGTGGGCTGGTTCACCGAACAGGACCCCGACAAGCTGATCCTGCTCTCGTACACCGTCGGGCGCTGGGACCTCCTCGTCATCCCGCCCGAGACCGAACCCGCCGCCGCTGCGCGTCTGATGGCCGCCGCGGCGATCCCCGGCAGCGTCCTGACCGCGGGCGTCCTGATGGCCAACGAAACCGTCATCGGGCGCGGCATCCGCGACGCCCGCCGCCGGGAAGCCACCTGGGAGAGCGAAGGCGGGGCCTGCATGTCCCCCTTCGGGAGCCCGATGGGCCGAAGCGCCCTCCCCGCGCCGTCGAACGGCTGGAGGTGAGCTCCGTGGAGACCATCGTCCTCATCGCGGTGATCATCCTCGCGATCGCCATCGGAATGCGCTGGATCCACCTGCTCAACGCCCAGCACGACGCGCGGATCGAGGCCTACCGCTTCAGCGACCCCCTGCCGAGGCCTCCCGGCCTGCCGGACGACACCGGTCGTCGAGCCCACCACACGGATGCCGACCGGTGAGGAACAGACCTTCCTCCGACCGGGGGCAGCGGTCGGGGCGCCACGGCGCCCCGACCCGCCGGCCTCTCGCCCACCCCGAAGGGAACCACGCCTACGTGAAGTACATCGAGACCCAGACACTGCCATCGCTCGGACACGCCGAGGTACGGATCATCGCGCACACGCCCGAAGCCGCCCGAGCGGTCGCGGAGGCGCTGCGCCGCAGCTTCGCGGGGGCGGAACAGCGCAGTTACCCCGCCCTCGACGGCAACACCCGCCTCCACCTCACCGTGGACACGGCGATGCCCGCCGGCCCCGCCCGTTCGTGGCTGGCCGCCAGCAGACCACCCGTCGGCACCGGCGCCCACTCCGACGAGACCTGAGAAAGCCCCGACCGGCTCCGGACCACTCACTAGACGCGGGCGAACGTCTCGGTCTGGTGGGCGAACTCCTGGGCCATCGCCGTGCTGACCGTGGGTTTGGTGTCGCCGATGGTGCCCAGGTAGTCCTCAGTGGTGGGGCGGGCCCGGGTTCCGGTGTCGAAGGTCCGCTCGAACTGGACCTGGGAAACGGTGTGCGCCACATGGGCGATGTCGGCGGGGGTGAACCCCTCGCTGGCGGTCGCCAGCACCGCGCTGTCGGCCTCCGCGCCCGCTCGGGCCAGGTAGCTCTCCCACAGTGCGGTCCTCGCGCGGTCGTCGGGAGGGCCGATCGGCAGCACGTAGTCGAACCGGCCGTGCCGCAGGAACGCGGAGTCGAGCGTGGTCACGTCGTTCGTGGCGCAGACGAGCAGCCGCCCGTCCTGGCCCCGGAACCGGACGATCGCCTTGAGCAGTTCGTTGACGACGCCGACCGCGGTCGCGTCCGCGCCGCTCCGGGTCCCCGCGATCTCCTCGACCTCGTCGATGAAGACCAGGACGTGGTCGAGCCGGGCGATCTCGTCGAAGCGCCGGTTCAGCCCGCTCGCCAGCCCGTATTCGGCGGCCAGCCGGGCGGGGAACAGTTCGAGGAAGGGCCATCCCAGACGGCTGGCTATCGCGTGCGCGAACGTGCTCTTGCCGGTCCCGGGCGGACCGAACAGCATCACCGCCCGCGGCAGCTCCACTCCGTGCTGGGTGGCCAGTTCGGGGTGGGCCAGCGGCAGGACCAGGCGCCGCTCGATGAGCTGCTTCTCCTTCTGCATGCCCACGACCTTCTGCCACAGTCCACCGGGCGGCAGCTCCGCTCCGAGCGACGAGAGCATGCTGACCGCCTGAGGCGTCACCCGCCCGCGCTTCTCGAAGAAGACCAGGCCCGGACGGGCGCCGAAGCCGCAGTTGTGCAGGGCGGTGGCCCCGGTCTCGCCGTCGGGCAGGACCGCGTGCACCGTTCGGACGCCACCGGCGAAGAGCCGGTGCTCCAGAGCCGTGATCAGGTCGCTGCCCAGCCCCTGGTGCCGCCAGGCGGACGCCATGCTGATGCGCAGGATCCACGCCCGGTCACCCTCCACCCTGCTCACCGCGGCGCCGACCACCACCTCGTCCGCGGTGGCCACCACCGCCGGGTGGAGGGCCTGGAGGGCCGCCACGACGTCCGAGAGCGGGAAGAGAGGTGGCTCTTCGGTCCTGCTGCTCTCCGCATCGACGCGGACCACCGCTTCGAGGTCGTCCTGGGCGTAGTCCCTGACACGCCAACCCGTCATGATCAGCTCCGCGTGTTCGGCCGTACTCCCATCATCGGCCGATGTGCGCGCCCGCCGCGCGGCAAGGGCCGCGCGGCGGCCACGACGTGCTCGGAACGTGTGCGTCCCGGAGTCCTGGGCGGTGTCCGGTCGGTTCTGAGTCGACGTGTGCCGATGCGGGGTTCTGAGGTCAGCCGTCCAGGGTGGGGCCCAGGTCGATCCGGGCGAGGCGTTCGGGGTCCGTGAGGATGTCGAGCGCGACGATCTTTCCGTCCTTGACGGTGAACGCCATGAGCGACAGGGGTTTGCCCTCCGCCATCGCGAGTGCCCCGGGGAAGCCGTTGACCAGGACCGGGACGGCGGCCGCGGCGAAGCGGGCGAAGGTGATCGCGTTCGAGGCGACGTCGGTCGCGCCGCGCCGGACCGCGCTGGGGCGCAGTGTGCCGCCGTCGGAGCGGGCCACGACATCGGGGTCGAGGAGGTCGACGAGCGCGTCGAGGTCCCCGCCGCGGGCGGCGGTGAGGAAGGCCTCCACCACCTCGCGGGTGCGCACCAGGTCGAGGTCGGGGACGGGCGCGGCGCCCTCGACCCGGCGCCGGGCGCGGCTGGCGAGCTGCCGCGTGGAGGCGGAGGTACGGCCGAGCACCGGGGCGATCTCGTCGAACGGGACCGCGAAGAGGTCGTGCAGCACGAAGGCCAGCCGCTCGGCCGGGGCCAGCGTCTCCAGGACGACCAGCAGGGCGATGCCCACGGAGTCGGCGACGAGTACCTCGCGCTCCGGGTCGATGCCGGAGAGCCCCGTCACGACGGGGTCCGGCAGCCGGACGTACCCGTCCTGGTCGTACAGCGGATCCTCGCGCCGCGAGGTGCGCGAGCGCAGCATGTCCAGGCACACCCGGCCGACGACGGTGGTCAGCCAGCCGCCCAGGTTCTCCACGGCGGAGACGTCCGAGCGGCTGAGCTTCAGCCACGCCTCCTGTACGGCGTCCTCCGACTCGCTGAGCGAACCCAGCATCCGGTAGGCGACGGCCCGCAGGTGGGGGCGGTGCTCCTCGAAGCGCCGGGCCAGGGTGTCCTGCTCGCTCACCTGTCACGTCCTCCCGTCGTGATCGTCACATGCACACGAAGACGCTAACCGGATGCCGCATCGCCGGAGCGGTGTTTCACGTGAAACATCGTCCGCCCCTCCCCGGGGTCCACATCATGGACAACTACGCTCGGAACATGAACGCAGAAGCCGCCGACGTGCTCGCCGCCGTGAAAGACGCCGACCGGAAGCACGTTTTCCATTCCTGGTCGGCGCAGGAGCTCATCGACCCGCTCGCCGTGGCCGGGGCCGAGGGCTCGTACTTCTGGGACTACCAGGGCAACCGCTTCCTCGACTTCTCCAGTGCCCTCGTCTACACGAACATCGGCTACCAGCACCCCAAGGTGACCGCGGCCATCCAGGAGCAGGCGGCCAAGCTCTGCACCGTCGCCCCCGGCTTCGCCGTCGACGTCCGCTCGGAGGCGGCCCGGCTGATCGCCGAGCGCACGCCCGGCGACCTCGACAAGATCTTCTTCACCAACGCGGGCGCCGAGGCCGTCGAGAACGCCGTACGGATGGCGCGCTTGCACACCGGCCGGCCCAAGGTGCTGTCCGCGTACCGCTCGTACCACGGGGCCACCTCCACCGCGATCAACCTGACCGGTGACGCGCGCCGCTTCGGCAACGACAGCGCGACCGCCGGCGTCGTGCACTTCTGGGGGCCGTTCACCTACCGCTCGCCGTTCTACGCGACCACCGAGGCCGAGGAGTGCGAGCGCGCGCTGCGCCACCTCGAGGACACGATCGTCTTCGAGGGCCCGCAGTCCATCGCCGCGATCATCCTGGAGACCGTCGGTGGCGCTCCGGGCGTGCTCGTCCACCCGGACGGCTACCTCGCCGGGGTCCGCGAGCTCTGCGACCGCTTCGGCATCGTCTTCATCCTCGACGAGATCATGGTCGGCTTCGGCCGCACCGGAAAGTGGTTCGCCTCGGAGCACTGGGACGTCACCCCCGACCTGATCTGCTTCGCCAAGGGCGTGACCAGCGGATACGTCCCGCTCGGCGGAGTCGCCATCTCGGCCGCCATCGCCGAGACCTTCGCGCGCCGTCCCTACCCGGGAGGGCTGACCTACTCCGGGCACGTGCTGGCCTGCGGAGCCGCCGTGGCGACGATCAACGTCATGGAGGAGGAGGGCATCGTCGAGCAGTCCGCCCGTACCGGCGCGGAGCTGCTGGGGCCGGGTCTGCGCGCCCTCGCCGAGAAGCACCCGTCGGTCGGGGAGGTCCGCGGCCTGGGCACCTTCTGGGCCCTGGAGCTCGTACGGGACCGGCAGACGCGCGAGCCGCTCGTCCCGTACAACGCGGCCGGGGCGGACAACGCGCCGATGGCCGAGTTCGGGGCCGCCTGCAAGAAGGGCGGGCTGTGGCCGCTGACCGCCGGCAACCGCATCCACGTCGCCCCGCCCTGCAACATCGGCCCGCAGGACGTGGCCAAGGGCCTGCGGATCCTCGACGAGGCCCTGTCCGTGGCGGACGCGCACATGTCCTGACCTGCACGGATATACGGTCACCCAATCCGTGGGTGCCTGTCTTGGACGTTCCGCGCCATTCCGAACACCACGTGAACGTGCTGGAATCCGAGAGAGCACCTACGGACCGGGATGCACGTCAGTCCCGGGGCGGTCCTCCGTGACCGAACGGCGGGGAGCGGGCCGACCGCTGGACGCCGGGCGTACGGGATCCAGTCAGTCGGACTCCGTGTACCCGAAGGAATACAGCCATGAGCAAGCACGTCCTCGCGCAGAACCAGTACGGCAAGGCCGAGAACCGCATCGTCAAGGTCACCCGCAAGGGATCCGACGGGTCATGGCACGAGATCCGCGACCTCAACGTCTCGGTCGCGCTCCGCGGCGAGTTCCGCGACGTCCACCTGACCGGCGACAACGCCAACTGCCTGCCGACCGACACCACCAAGAACACGGTGTACGCCTTCGGCAAGGAGCACGGCATCGCCTCGCCCGAGGCCTTCGGCGTCCTGCTCGCCAAGCACTTCGTCTCCTCCCAGTCGCCGATCCGCGAGGCGCAGATCCGGATCGAGGAGTACGCCTGGGAGCGGATCCCGGTCCCGACGCGCAAGGAGCAGCACTCCTTCGTCCGCAAGGGCCAGGAGGTGCGCACGGCGCAGATCACGTACAGCGAGACGACCGGCCTCCAGGTCATCTCGGGTCTGAAGGACCTGACCGTGATGAACTCGACGAACTCCGAGTTCCACGGCTACATCAAGGACGAGTACACGACGCTGAAAGAGGCGTACGACCGCATCCTGGCGACCAAGGTCACCGCGCGCTGGGCGCACTCGGCGCTCGCCGCCGACGACGCCGCGTTCGACTGGGACCGGTCGTACAAGAAGGTCCGCAAGAACATGCTGGAGGCCTTCGCCGAGACCTACTCGTACTCGCTCCAGCAGACCCTGAACCAGATGGCCGAGCGGGTGCTCGACAACTGCCCGCGGGTCAACGAGGTACGCCTCAACCTCCCCAACAAGCACCACTTCCTCGTCGACCTGGAGCCCTTCGGCCTCAAGAACGACAACGAGGTCTACTTCGCGGCGGACCGGATGTACGGCCTGATCGAGGGCACCATCCACCGCGACGGCGTGCAGCCGGTGATCGCGACGAGCGACTGGATCGTCGCGTAGCGGCTACTCGTCGAGTGGCCGGCCGAGTTGGAGGTTCCACCGGCCGAGCCGCCCGGTGAGGTGGGTCACCGTGTCCGGCCGTACGTCGAGGCGCCAGAACGCTGCGGCCGGCAGCTCCAGCGCGTGCACCACGCCCGCCCGTACGACGGCCTGGTCGACCACGGCGCGATGCGTGCCGGGGTCCAGGCCGGCGAGTGCGGCGCCCACGCGGGCGATCAGCGCGGTGACGGATTCCCCGCCGGGCGGCGCGTAGCCGGGGTCGGTCAGCCATCGCTGTACGGCGGCCGGATCCTCGGCGGAGACCTCGTCCAGGGTCCGGCCCGCCCATGCCCCCGTGTCCGGGCCGCGCAGGCCCTCGTAACCCGGGCAGGGGACGCCGTGGCCGAAACGTATCTGCCGTGCGGCGGCGTCGAACGGGCGTGTCACGAACTGAACTCGTACCACGGCACTCTTCATAAGGGGAGCGTAAACGCGGTACCGTCTCGGACGACAACCTAAAAAAGACGACGGTATGACGGAAGTACCGGTGAAAATCCGGCACGGTCGCGCCACTGTGAATCCTCCCGGAGGGGGAGGGAAAGTCAGACCCGCCATGTCGTCGCGAGCACCACTGACCGGGACGCGTGTTCCCTCTGGAGGTACTGCCATGGCTCACTCCGCCGTGCCCACGACGGCCCCCGCCGTCGCCCCGATTTCGCTCTCCGCGCTCGCCCCCTGGGCCGTGTTCGTCGGCGTCCTGATGCTGGTCCTGCTCTACCTCGTCGGTGCCGAGCAGGGCGCCACCGCGCTCTTCGAAGGCGACACCGTCCACGAGTGGATGCACGACGGTCGCCACCTCCTCGGCTTCCCCTGCCACTGATCTCCACCTCAGCAAGGGAAGAACCGAACCATGAACCCCATTTCCCCCCGCGTCCTGCTGGTCCGGGGCATGCTGGCCGGTCTGCTCGCAGGCGTGGCCGCCTTCCTCGTCGCGTACGTCCTGGGTGAGTCCAAGGTCGACGCGGCCATCGCCATCGAGGAAGCGGGCCACGCCGCCCACGACCACGGCGAGGAGGCCGCCCCGGTCAGCCGGGCCCTCCAGGCCACGGCCGGCCTCGGCACCGGCACGCTGCTGTACGGGATCGCGCTCGGCGGCATCGCCGCGCTCATCTTCTGCTACGCCCTGGGCCGCATCGGCCGCTTCGGCCCGCGGGTCACGGCCCTGCTGGTCTCGGGCGGCCTGTTCGTCGCCCTCAACCTCGTGCCGTTCCTCAAGTACCCCTCCAACCCGCCGGCCGTCGGAGACCCCGACACCGTCGTCCGGAGGACCACCCTCTACGTCTTGATGATCGCGCTGAGCGTGCTGCTGTCGGCGGCCGCGCTCATCCTGGGCCGGCGCCTGGCGCCCAAGCTCGGGAACTGGAACGCGTCGATCGTGGCCTCGGTCGCCTTCGTCGCGGCGGTCGCCGTCGCCTACGCGTCCCTGCCCGGCATCAACGAGGTCCCGGCGGACTTCCCGGCCGCCCTGATCTGGCAGTTCCGCCTCGCCACCCTGGCCATCCAGGCCGTGATGTGGACGACCTTCGGTCTGGCCTTCGGCGTCCTCGCCGAACGCTCCCTCACCCCGGCCGCCGCCCCGCGGCAGGAGGCGCAGCCCGCGAGCTGACGCCGAACCCGGCAATCCACGGCCCTGACCGCCCCGGCGGCCGGGGCCGCGGTGTTTTCTCCGGTCCACTCGTTCGGTCGTATCTCGCGCAATCCACGGAATGGCGGTGGCTTACCCGTCGCCAGCTGGGAAGACGTCCGCGACGGGACGGCGACACGCCTGTGACGCGGCGTCACTCTCCGGCGTTGTAAGCGGTACTGACGGGCAAGGAGAGGGTCCACTGCTCTCAGGAGTCCCGGCCGCCGGAGCCGGGGACCGGATCGGGAGGGAAGTCCATGGCCCGCGCCAAGTGGGTGGTCGGCGTGCTGACAGTGGCTCTGCTGGGAGCCGGCGTCGGCATGCTGCGGAGCACCGAGGGTGCCCGGCCCGCGGCGGCCACCGCCGCCGACGCGCTGCCCTCCCGCGCGCTGGGTCTGTCCGGCCACCGCCGGCTCGTCGAGCAGCTGGAGCATGCCGGGCAGCACGCACCGGGCAAGGGGGCCCGGCCCGCGCGCGCCGCCGCCATCACGCCGCTGCGGGTCTCGCGGCCACTGCGGCTGCGCATCCCGAGCCTGGGCATCGACCTGCCGCTGGGCGGGGACGCCGAGGAGGCCGCCTGGGACCACGACAGCCCGGCCCCGGGCTCGGCCGGCACCGCCGTGGTCACCGCCGCCGATCTGCGGCTCGCCGAGCTGCGGCGGGGGCTGACCATCGAGATCGTGCGCGCGGACCGCCGTACCGCCGTGTTCACCGTCGACCGGGTCTCGCCCGCCGGGGTCCGCGGTCGCGGGCAGCGGCCCGGGCGCGCCCAACTCCGGCTGATCAGCGGTGAGACCACCGTTGTGGCCCGGCTGACCGGCCAGCGCCGGACCGGTTGAGGCGGCCGCCGCCGCTCCCTCCCGTCAGCCGAGGGGGGTGTCTTCGTCCCCCGGTCGGGGGCTTCTCCGGCCCGATCGGGGAGTGGTCCGGCGTGTCGGGGCAGACCCCTCGCATGAGCGGGACGCGGTACGCGCGCACGGCACTGGCCAGGGCCCTTTCGACGGCCTGTGTCGTGCTGCTGTGCCTGTTCGCGTCCGGTCCCGCCGTCACGACGGCCGCAGCGGCGGCCGCCTCGGTCGAACGCACCGCCTCCGGCGCGCCGGGCGAGCCGGGTGCCCCCGCCGAGGGGGAGTCCGATCCGGCCGCGGATCCCGAAGTACGCGTCGCCGTACGGCTCGTCGTGCGCGGGCTGCCGGGAGTGCGCCGGCTGCCGCGTCCGGTGTTTCACGTGAAACACGCCGGTCAAGCCGTACGCGCCGAGGCCTACGGGACGGACGGCCCGATGCTGTCCGCGTGGACGGAGCGGAGTGTGGTCCTGCGCTGCTGAGCGGGCCGAGCAGCAGCGCACACCCCCACACACCCCCCGAACACCGTGAGGTTCCGGCATGCCCATCGACCCGTACGCCGCCCTGAACGCCATGCTCCGCGCCGAGGTCACCCGCTACACCCCGACGGCGCCCAAGCCGCCGATCCGTGGAACCGATGGCGAGGACAGCCCTGCGGCAGCCACGGCGACCGCCCCGGTCAACGGCTCCGAGGCCCCGTCCGAGGGCTGAGCCGCCCGGCACGGGCAGGCGCCGGTCCCGTGCGGGACCGGCGCCGGTCGCGCTCCGGGCCGTCTGTCGCGCTGCCGGCTCAGGGCTCGCGCGTGTAGTAGCGGTAGAACGCCGCCAGCCCGATGCCGATGCCGGTGATGAAGCCGACCCAGCACGAGCGGAGGATGGAGTGGTCGGCCAGGCTGTACAGATAGCCCACCGCGATCCCGCCGAACGCGCCGTACGCCGCGGCGTGCAACTCCCTCATCAGCCGCGGGCCGACGCGGGCAAGGGTGAACATGATGCCGGCGAAGACGGCGCCGCACAGGATGCCGTAGAACACGTTTCCCGTGTCGACCCCGCCCGTGTCGCGCCTCATGAAGGCCGCCCAGACGCCGTAGACCAGTCCGAGGAGCAGCGCGCGCGTCAGCTGGCCCTTGATCATGTCGTCCGTACCGGTCGCCTGCCAGTGCCGCCTCGGGGCGGTGGGTGCCGCATGTGCCATGACAGGGCTCCTCTCTCCCATCATCCAGGGCACACCCGCCACTCCCGACCGGCAAGTGGATCAGTGGATCAGCACCCGGCACCCGTCCGCCACCCACCCGCAGCAACACCGCTCGCGCCGCTCGCCGCCGCGGCTTTCCCTGGTGACGTGCGCACCTTCCTCTCGGCGGTACTCATCGTGCTGGTGGCCCTCCTCGTACCCGCCGGCGCCGTCGCGTACTGGGCGGACCACGAGCTGGGCGACGCCGACCGGTACACAGCGGCGATGTCCCCGCTGGCCGATGACCCGGCCGTCCAGAACGTCGTCGTCAGCCAGGCGGGCCGCGCCCTCGCCGGGCAGATCGACGCCGGGCCCTTCCAGGGCGGGGTCGACGCCCTGCTCGGCGAGGCCCTGCGCTCCTTCACCGGCACCCCGGCCTACCGCACCGCCTGGGACGCGGCCAACCGCGCCGCGCACGCCGCTTTCCTCAAGGCGCTCACCACCGGTGACGGCGACGCCGTCTCCATCGATCTCGCGCCCGTGATCGCGCAGGTCAAGGGTGACCTCGTCGCCGACGGCGTGCCGTTCGCCGACCGGATCCCGGTGACGCACGTATCGGTGAAGGTCATGGAGTACGACAACCTCGGCGCGCTCCGGAAGGGCTTCCGCATGCTGCAGATCGCCGGCGTCTGGCTCCCCGTGCTGACCGTGGTGCTCGCCGCGACGGCGATCGCCGTCGCCGTCCACCGGCGCCGCGCCGTGATCGCCACCGGACTGGGGATCGCCGTCGGCGCGGTACTGCTGTGGATCGCGGTGGCCGTCTGCCGCCGGCTCACCCTCGACGATCTGCCGGCGGACGTCGACCGGGCGGCCGCCGCGGCGGTGTACGACGCGCTCACCGCGTTCCTGCGCACCACCGCCTGGGTGGTGCTGGCGATCGGGCTCGCCGCCGCACTCGCCGCCTGGCTGACGGGCCGGCTACGCCGTACCCCATAAGCTCGGAACGTACCGGCGCGCGCAGAACGCCCCAGAAGAAGACGAGAAGAACCCAAGAAGAACGCAAGACCCCGGAACAGCGCAGAAGAACCGATTCACGAGCGGCCGCACGGAAGCTGAATGAGCACCGAACGCACCGAACAGATACCCTCCGGGCGCCCCAGGCACCGTCCGCTGGCTCCGCCCGCCTGGCTGCTCAAGGGACTGCGGCCGAGCACCGCCCCCGTCCCCTGGGCCGCCGCCGCGCGTGCCGCGGTCGCGATGGCCGTCCCGCTCGCCGTCGGCTTCGCCCTGAACGAGCCCGAGTACGGGGCGCTCGTCTCGATGGGCGCCCTGTCGGGGGTCATCGGCGACACCGCCGACGCCTACCGGATGCGGCTCCTGAACATCGCCGTGCCGCAGCTCTTCGGCGCGGTCGGAGTCGCCCTGGGCACCTTGGTCTTCGGCCACGGCTGGCTCGCCGTCGGCGTCCTCACCCTGATCGCCCTCGTCTCCGGGATGATCTCCTCGATCGGCACGGTCGCGTCCGTGTCCGGGCTGCTGCTGCTCCTCAACGCCGTGGTCGGCGCCGGCCTGCCGCTGCCCCAGCCCTGGTGGACCGCCCCGCTGCTGCTCAGCGTCGGCGGGCTGTTCGTCCTGCTGCTGACCCTGCTGGGCTGGCCGCTGCGCGGGCGGCAGCCGGAGCGCGTCGCCGTGGCGGCCACCTACCGGGCGCTCGCCGACGCACTGGAAGCCGCGGGCGGACCGGACTACGACGAGCGCCGCCGACAGGTCACGCACGCCTTGAACCAGGCCTACGACCTGATCCTGGGCCGCCGCGCCCGGGTGCACGGCCGCAGTCCCGCGCTCGTCCGGATGCTGGCCCAGCTGAACGTGGTGATCCCGCTGGTGGAGGCCGCCCCCGCCATGCACCTGCGGGGCAGGGCGCTGCCGCCCGAGATCCCGGCGGCCGTACGGGACCTGGCACAGGCCGTGGAACGCGGCAGCACCGGAAAGCCCGTACTGGAACTGCCCGCGCCGGGCACCCCCGCCGAACGGGCCCTCGACGCGGCACTGCGGCACGCCGCGGCCATCGTGTACCTGCCCGATCCGGACCTGCACAACGTCGACGACCGGCTCGGCCGGCCGGCCGCGCTGACGGTCCGCGCCCGGCGGGCCGTGCGCGACATGGTGCTGTCCAGCGCCTCCTGGCGGTACGGGCTGCGCCTCGCCCTGTGCATCGGACTCGCCCAGACACTGGTCTCCGTGGTGCCGGTCGAACGGTCCTACTGGGTCGCGCTGACCGTCACCTTCGTCCTCAAGCCCGACTTCGGCTCGGTGTTCTCCCGGGCCGTGCTGCGCGCCCTGGGCACGGCGGCCGGGCTGGTCATCGCCGCCGCCGTGCTCGCCGAGGTACCGCGCGGCTGGTGGGACGTACCGGTGATGATGGTGCTCGCCGCGCTGATCCCCGTGTTCTCCACCAAGGGGTACGCCTTCCAGACCGCCGCGATCACCCCGGTGATCCTGCTGCTCTCGGACCTCCTCAACCACCAGGGCTTCGACCTGATCCGGCCCCGGCTGCTGGACAGCCTCATCGGCTGCGCCATCACCCTGATCGCCGGGTACCTGCTGTGGCCCGAGAGCTGGCACACGCGGATCGGCGACCGGCTCGCCGACACCGTGGACGACGCGGCCCGGTACGTGGAACGGGCCTTCGGATCCCATCCCGACACGGAGGCCGGGCAGCGGGCGGCGCGGACCGCGCGGCTCCATGCCCGGCGGCGGATCTACCGCGAGATGTCGGGCGTACGCAACGAGTTCCAGCGGGCTCTGACGGAGCCGCCCCCGACGGGGGAGCGCGCGGCGGCCTGGTGGCCGCTGGTCGTCGCCGTCGAGCGGATCGTGGACGCGACCACCGCCGCCCGGGTCCGGGTCAACCACGGAGCGAAAGCCCCCCGCGCCGAGGAAGTGGAGATCGTCATCGCCGATCTGCGGGCCCTCGCCGAGGGGGTGCGCAGGGTCCGGACGCCGACCCAGCTGCACCCCGCGGCGCTGCCGCCCGGGGACGAGACCTCCGTCCTGGCCCCGGTGCGCCACGAGCTCGCCGCGGCCCGCGCGATCGCCGCCGACGAGCACTGACACGGGACCGGCCGCCGGGGCCAGGGGCAGGGGGCAGCGGGCAGGGGGCAGCGGGCGGTCAGGGGCCAGGAGCCCGGGTCGCTCGCGTCACCCGGATGGCCCCGGGGCCGGGCCCGCGCGACCCGGGCGGGAGAGCATCGGTGCATGAGGCCCCTCTCCCGGCGCGGCCGCGCAGCGGCCCCGGTCCTCGCCGCCGTCCTCGCGGCGGCGGCCGGGTGTGCCGATGTGGACGGGCTGCGCGACGACGGCGACCTGGGCACGGTGCACGCCCCGCAGTCCCTGTGGGCGGACATCCACCCGGACCCGCCCGGCCCGGGGCAGGAGCCGGGTACGGCCGCCGTGGTCCCGGGGCTGCCCAAGGTCGCCGGCCTCAGCATGCGGGGCGTGAACGCGGTGGAGGTCGTACGGGCCGACATCAAGGCCGCCACCGCCCAGGACGGCGGGACCGGGCGCCTCGTCGACCCCCGGGCGGTGCAGCGGCTCGCGCTGTGTACACAGGCTGTGGACGGAGGTCCGGACTGCCCGGTGCGGCCCGCGGTGCTGCACGACGTGACGGGCAACGGCCGCGACGAGCTGATCACCGCCCTCGACATCGACGGCAGGGTCAGCGAACTGCGCGTCTACACCGTCCGGGACGACGGATCGATCGCCCGGATCCTGTCCCGGCGCGGGGTGCTGGAGGGCGTGGAGGTGGCCGCCGAACACCTGGCGGTCCGCGAGCCGACCTCGAACCCGGAGAAGGTCTCCGTCTCCGACTACGTGTGGGACCCCAAGGCCGGGATCATGAACCTGTCCCAGCTCACCCTCGACGAGTGCCCCGGCACGAAGGACAGCTCCACCCCGTGCGTCTCCCCGAGCCGGGTCTGAGGGGGCCGGGCCGCCGTGCGGGTGACGAGCAGTCTGCGCTGGAAGATCGCCCTGACCACCACGGCCGTGTGCTGCGCCGTCGCGGCGGTCCTCGGGATCCTCGTGCACAACGTGGTCGCCCGGCAGATCGTCGGGGAGGTCCGCAAGGACGTGGACCGGGACCTGGACGACGCCCTCGCCCAGTACCAGTACGGCACCTCCCACGGTGACGTGAACGTCGCCGTGGACCCGCCCGATCTCCCCGAGCCGCTGCGCAAACTCGTGGCGCGGGGAGGCACCGGCAGCATGGTCGGGGAACACGTCGGCAAACCCGTCATGTGGGCCGCCGGGCCCGCCGACGACAAGGCCCTCGCCGTCTGGCTCCCGTACGAGAGCACCCGCCACCGGCTGCGGGACATCGACACCGCGATCCTCGCCTCCGCCGCACTCGCCGCCGGAGTCGTGGCCCTGGCTGGCCTCTTCCTCGCCAACCGGATCAGCCGCCGGCTGACGACCACGGCCGCCGTGGCCCGCCGGATCAGCGCCGGAGACCTGGACGCGCGCGTGGGGTTCCCCGCCGAACAGGACGGCGGGGACGGCAGCCACGGGGCGGAGCGCACGGACGGCTCCGCCGAGGACGGCAGCCGGCGCCCGCCGCGCTACCGCGACGAGGTGCGGGACGTCGCGCAGGCGCTCGACACGATGGCCCGCTCCCTCCAGGAGCGGATCGAGGCGGAGAAGCGCTTCACCGCGGACGTCGCGCACGAGCTGCGCACCCCCCTCACCGGCTCGCTGGCCGCGGCGTCCCTGCTGCCGGAGGGACGCCCCAAGGAGATGATCAACGACCGGCTCAAGGCGCTGCACCTGCTCACCGAGGACCTGCTGGAGATCTCCCGGCTGGAGTCGGGTGTCGAGCGCGCCGACCTGGCCCGGGTGGAACTCGGCGAGGCGGTGCGGCGGGCCGTCGCTGCGACCCGCCTGGAGGCCTCCGTACGGGTCGTCCGGGACGTGGTGGTGCTCACCGACCGGCGGCGGCTGGACCGGATCCTGGCCAACCTGCTGGTCAACGCCGACAAGCACGGGGAACCGCCGGTCGAGGTGACCGTCGAGGGCCCGGTGGTGGTCGTACGCGACCACGGGCCCGGCTACCCGCCCGAGCTGATCGAGCAGGGCCCGCAGCGGTTCCGCACCGGGGATCCGGGCCGCGGCCGGGGCCACGGGCTGGGCCTGACCATCGTGGTCGGCCAGGCGGCGGTCCTGGAGATCACCCTGGGCTTCGCCAACGCACCCGACGGCGGGGCGATGACCACGCTCAGGCTCCCGGTCGGACGCCTGACGGACGCATACTGACCATGGCCAATAAAATATGTTATGCCCTAAATGCCCGTAGGCGGTGGATGTTTCACGTGAAACATCCACCGCCTCGGTGGATTCAACCGGTCAACTGACCGTGCCCATCGGCCCGATCAGACGCCGATGTTCTTGCCGTCCTTGCGCCAGACGGACACGACCGCCGGGCGGACGATCTTGCCGGGGCCGTCGGGCCACACCGACTGGGGCTTCTCGACGGACGCGCCGTCGATCTCGCCCGGGTGCTGGACGGCGACCAGGACGCGCTTGTCCTGGACCAGCGGGCCGCAGGTCTCGGCGCCGCGGGGGACGGTCAGGAACTGCTTCAGCTCACCGCGGCGCTCACCGGCGGTGGCGACGCCGAACAGGCCGTCGTGGGAGCCGAGCTGGTTGCCGTCCGTCGAGATCCACAGGTTGCCGTGCGGGTCGAAGGTCACGTTGTCCGGGCAGGAGATCGGGCTGACCTTCTCCTTCGGGAAGCCGGCGAAGAAGGTGGACGGGTCCTTCGGGTCACCGGCGACCAGGAACAGGCGCCAGGCGAAGCCGTCACCGGCCGGGTCGTCGAAGTTCTCGGCGAGCTCCAGGATCTGGCCGTGCTTGTTCAGGTTGCGCGGGTTGGCCTCGTCCGCACCGGCCTTGCCCGCCTTGCCGCGGTCGCTGTTGTTGGTGAGGACGACGTACACGCGACCGGTGCGCGGCGAGGGCTCGATGTCCTCGGGGCGGTCCATCTTGGTGGCGCCCACCTTGTCGCCGGCCTCGCGCGTGAAGACGGCCACCTCTTCGGCGGTCATGCCCTCGACGTGCGAGACGTTGCCGGAAGGGGAGGAGGTGAGGAGCTTGATCCACACGCCGGAGCCGTCGAACTGGCCGTCGGAGGGGAGCTTGCCGGTGCCGTCGATCTCGGCGGCCGGGGTGTCGCCGGTCAGCTTGGCGACGTAGAGGGTGCCCTCGTCGAGCAGCGTGAGGTTGTGCTCCTTCGCCGTGCGCGAGTCGCCCTTCTTCATCCGCTTCGACGAGACGAACTTGTAGAAGTAGTCGAACTTCTCGTCGTCGCCCATGTAGACGACCGGGCGGCCGTCCTCGGTCAGGCGGGGCTGGGCGCCCTCGTGCTTGAAACGGCCCAGCGCGGTGCGCTTGCGCGGGGTGGAGTGCGGGTCGTACGGGTCGAGCTCGACGACCCAGCCGAAGCGGTGCGACTCGTTGGGCTCCTGGAGCACGTCGAAGCGCTTGTCGAAGCGCTCCCACTTGCGCTCGGTGGCGCCGGCGGTGACGCCGTAGCGCTTCAGGCGGGCGGCCTCGGTCGCGTCGGTGACCTGGCCGGCGTTGGCGAAGTACTGGTTGAAGTTCTCCTCGCCGTGCAGCGTGGTGCCCCACGGGGTGGTGCCGCCGGAGCAGTTGTTGAGCGTGCCCAGGACCTTGGTGCCGGTCGCGTCGACGGAGGTCTTCACCAGGGCGCTGCCCGCGGCCGGGCCGGTGAGCTTGAACTCGCTGGTCGCGGTGAGGCGGCGGTTGAGCTGGTGGCGGTTGACCGCGGTCAGCTTGCCGCTGCGGTGGTCCTCCTGGACGACGACGACGCCGAGGCCGTGCGCGGCCCAGGCGATCTCGACCTGCTCGCGGGTCGGGTTCGCCGGGTCGTAGCCCTTGAACATGAGGATCTCGTCGGTGTACTCGTGGTTGGCCACGAGGAGCTGCTGGCGCTCGTAGTCACCGCCGAGCGGGAGCAGCGAGAGGAAGTCGTTGTTGTAGCCGAACTGACCGGCCTGGGCGGCGGCGGTCTGCTTGTCGGCGTTGAACCCCGGAGCACCCTTGACGATGGGCTCGCCCCAGCGGATGACCACGTTCTGCTCGTAGCCCTCGGGGACGGTGACCCGGTCGTCCGTGTTCGGCGCGATGGCCTTGAAGCGCAGACCGCGGGCTCCCGCGGCGTCGGCCGCGGCGCCCTGGGCTTCGGCGGCGGGGGCGGCGGTGGCCGAGGAGCCGTTGCTGCCGAGGGTGATCGCGGTACCGGCGGCGGACGCGACCGTGACGACGGCGGCAGAGCGCAGCATCGAGCGGCGCGAGTAGGCGCGGGCGATGACGTCGCCCACGTACTCGTTGTCGCTCTTGTTCGGCACCTCGTGGAAGCAGGCGTCGCCGCAGCGGTAGCGGCAGGTGAGGGCGGAACGGCCGCCCCCATGCGAGTTGCCTATGAGCGGCAGAAGCTTGCGCACGAGTTTCCTCCGTAGATGCACGGGTGCCGACAGCGTGTCGGTTGAATCCAAGCCGTGACGGTAGGCGCGGGTTGCGCCGAAGCGGCGGCGCTGGAATGAACGCCCGGTGAACCGGGCACGTCGGTGCGGGAGTTCGGCAAGATGGGGTGTGTGCTGGGTGGGCCGGGCGCCACGAAGGGCGCCCCTGCCGAAGTTCCAGCCAAGCGGCCGATAACCTTACGTGTCCACTCTGGGCAGGGATCAACCGCGCAGCACGGACAAATGACGCACGCACTCATGCGAAAGGCCTGGCCCATGGGTATTCGGAGCTTGTTGCGCAAGGTGTTCGGACGGTCTGCCGAGCCGGTTCCGGAGATGACGGACGCCACTTCGGCCGCCGTCCCGAGCCAGGCGGAACGGACCCCCCTGGACGTGGCGGCCGAGCTGGTCGCCGCCTCCTTCGACAATCCGACGGTTCCCCCACAGTCCGCCCCGCGGGACCGTGAACCGGGGACCCTTCTCACCGCCACCGCCCCGGACCCCACGGTCCCGGAGCAGGCGCGGCGCCCCCAGCAGGAGGCTGCGGCGGCCGAGACGGTGACGCCCGAGGCGCCCGAGGCGCCCGAGGCGCCTGCGACGGCGCCGGTCGCCGAGCCGGTCGCCGAGGTCGTGGCGGAGCCCGAGGCCGAGGTAGTGGCGGAGGCCGTCGCGGCCGAGGCCGAACCCGAGGCCGTCGTGGAGCCCGAGGCGGAGCCTGTGACCGCCGTCGCCGCCTCCGTTGAAGCCGAGGCCGAGGTCGCCGCCTCCGTTGAGGCCGTGGCCGTGGCAGAGCCCTCAGCCGAGGTCGTCACCGAGGCCGAGACGGTGGCGGAGCCGGTCGTCGAGGCAGAGCCGGTAGCCGAGGTCGAGGTCGTCGAGGTCGTCGAGGCAGAACCTGTCGCCGACGTCGTCGAGGCCGAGGCGGAGCCGGTAGCCGAGGTTGTCGAGGCTGAGCCCGTTGCCGAGATCATCGAGGCAGAGGCGGAGGCCGTCACCGAAGTCGTCGAGGCCGAGGCAGAGCCCGTCGCCGAGGTCGTCGAGGTCGAGCCGGTGGCCGAGGTCGTCGCCGAGGTCGAGGCCGAGCCGGTGGCCGAGGTCCTCGCCGAGGCCGAGCCGGTGGCCGAGGTCCTCGCCGAGGCCGAGCCGGTGGCCGAGGTCCTCGCCGAGGTCGAGGCCGAGCCGGTGGCCGAGGTCGCCGACGTCGTCGTCGAGCCCGAGCCCGAGCCCGAGCCCGAGCTCGAGGTCGTCGCCGCCGAAGCCGAAGCCCCCGCGGCCGAGCCCGAGGGGCCGGCCCACGCGCTCGCCGACGTGAAGCGGACTGCTCCCGGGGTGGCCGCCGCCTACAAGGCCGCCGGGCAGGTGCTCCGGGGCAAGGGCAAGGCCGGCGCGCGGGCCAAGGTGTACCTGGTCCTGGACCGGTCCGGGTCGATGCGCCCGTTCTACAAGGACGGCAGCGCCCAGCACCTCGCGGACCACGCCCTCGCCCTCGCCGCGCACCTCGACGGCGAGGCGACCGTGCACACCGTGTTCTTCTCCACGGACGTGGACGGCACCGCCGACCTGACCCTGGACACCCACGACGGCACCTGGGTCGAGACCCGGCACGCCGAACTCGGGCACATGGGCCGCACCAGCTACCACCGCGCCGTGGAGCAGGTCCTCGAGCGCCACCAGAAGGACGGCGGCGACCACCCCGCCCTCGTCGTGTTCCAGACCGACGGCGCCCCCGACAGCGTCCGGCCCGCCAAGCAGGCCCTGGCCGACGCCGCGTCCTCGGCACCCGGCGTGTACTGGCAGTTCGTCGCCTTCGGCGACCACGACGCCAAGGCCTTCGACTTCCTGCGCAAGCTGGACGCCGAGAACGCCGGCTTCTTCCACGCCGGCCCGGCCCCCGCCGAGCTGACGTCCGCCGCACTGGCCAAGGGGCTGCTCCAGAGCTTCTGAGCCCTGTAGCCGCCCACCCACGACGAGGGGCCCGGGATCCATCGGATCCCGGGCCCCTCGTCGTGCGTACGGGCGATTACCGCGCGGCGTCCGGGTGGACGGCCTCCGCGATCGGCTTGGCGTCGGCCGCCTTCGTCTCGACCGGCTTGCGCAGCGCGATGTTCAGCTCGCGCAGGCGGGACTCCTCCAGGACCGTGGGCGCGCCCATCATCAGGTCCTGCGCGTTGCCGTTCAGCGGGAAGGCGATGGTCTCGCGGATGTTCGGCTCGTCGGCGAGCAGCATCACGATGCGGTCGACGCCCGGCGCGATGCCGCCGTGCGGCGGGGCGCCGAGGCGGAACGCGCGCAGCATGCCGGCGAACTCGCGCTCGACGGTCTCGGCCTCGTAACCGGCGATCTCGAAGGCCTTCAGCATGACCTCGGGCTCGTGGTTGCGGATGGCGCCGGAGGACAGCTCGATGCCGTTGCAGACGATGTCGTACTGCCAGGCCAGGATGTCGAGCGGGTCCTTCTCCTCCAGGTCCTTCATGCCGCCCTGCGGCATGGAGAAGGGGTTGTGCGAGAAGTCGATCTTGCCGGTCTCCTCGTCCTTCTCGTACATCGGGAAGTCGACGATCCAGCAGAACCGGAAGACGTTCTCCTCGAACTGGCCGGCGCGCTTGGCGGCCTCGACCCGGACCGGGCCCATGATCTTGGAGACCTCTTCGAACTCGCCCGCGCCGAAGAACACGGCGTGGCCGGGGACCAGGCCCAGGCGCTCGGTGAGGACCTTGACGTTCTCCTCGGTGAGGAACTTGGCGATGGGGCCGGTCAGCGCACCGTCCTCGCCCACGCGGACCCACGCCAGGCCCTTGGCGCCCAGCGAGATCGCGTACTCGCCGAGACCGTCGAAGAACTTGCGCGGCTGCGCGGCGGTGTCCGGGACGGCCAGCGCACGCACGTGCTTGCCGGCGAACGCCTTGAACTCCGAGCCCTCGAAGACGTCGGTGATGTCGACGAGCTCCAGCTTGGCGCGCAGGTCGGGCTTGTCGTTGCCGTACTTCAGCATCGACTCGCGGAAGGGGATCCGCGGGAACGGCGAGGTGACCTCGCGGCCGTTGCCGAACTCGGTGAAGAGCTCGGTCATCAGGCGCTCGATCGGCTGGAAGACGTCCTCCTGCTCGACGAACGACATCTCGACGTCGAGCTGGTAGAACTCGCCCGGCGAGCGGTCGGCGCGGGCGTCCTCGTCGCGGAAGCACGGCGCGATCTGGAAGTACCGGTCGAAGCCCGAGATCATCAGCAGCTGCTTGAACTGCTGCGGGGCCTGCGGCAGGGCGTAGAACTTGCCCGGGTTCAGGCGGGACGGGACGACGAAGTCGCGCGCGCCCTCGGGGGAGGTCGCGGTGAGGATCGGGGTCGCCATCTCGTTGAAGCCGAGGGCCACCATCTTGGAGCGGATCGCCGCGATGACGGCCGAGCGCAGCATGATGTTGCGGTGCATGCGCTCGCGGCGCAGGTCGAGGAAGCGGTACTCCAGGCGCCGCTCCTCGTTCACACCGTCGTCGGTGTTGATCGTGAAGGGCAGCGGGGCGGCCGCGCCGAGCACCTCGACCTCGACGGCCTCGATCTCGATCTCGCCGGTGGGGAGGTCGGCGTTGACGTTCTCGGCGCCGCGCGAGACGACCTTGCCGTCGACGCGGACGACGGTCTCCTTGGAGAGCTTGTCCAGGACGGCGGCCGCGGCGGTGCCGGGGCGGGCGACGAGCTGCGTGATGCCGTAGTGGTCGCGCAGATCGATGAAGAGGATGCCGCCCAGGTCTCGACGGTTGTGCAGCCAGCCGCTCAGCCGGACGTCGGAGTTGACGTCAGAGGCGCGGAGCTCGCCGCAGGTGTGGGACCTGTACCGATGCATCAGTCATCCAGTTCTTCGCGATACCAGGGTGGATTCAACCCTCACAAGGTTACCGTCCGGGCCGGGGACCGTGCTGGCGTGCCCGCCGCCCCCCGTGAACAGGCACGGCGGGGGGATGACCTGTAAAGATGACCGGGTGCGCACCGAGGACGTCCTGGCCGCCATCGCGACGGGCCTGTGGCGATGGGACAACGCCTCCGGGACGGTCACCCTCGACAGCGAGGCCGCCCGGCTGCTCGGGCTGCCCGCCGAGCCCGTCGTGCTCCCGGAGGTCGTCGTACGGTCCCGGTTTCACCCGGTGGACTGGAACGAGATCAACGGAATCGTCAACCTGGCGGTGGCCGAGGACACCCTCGCGGAGGCCCGGCTGCGGATCATGGACGAGGACGGGCGGGTGCTGCGGACCGTACGCAGCCGCTCCAAGCCCGTGGAGAACCGGTCCGCCGACGGCCACGTCGACTACGAGCTGATCGGCACCATCCAGGAGATCGCCGAGCCGCAGCCCGGCACCACCGCCGCGCACACCCCGATCACCGGCGACTGGCGGCGTTCGCGCGAGGCGTTCCTGCTGGACGCGGGGCGGGCGCTCGCCGAGGCCCGCTCCACGGCCGAGGTGCTGCGGGTCGCCGCCTCTCTGTCGATGCCCGGCTTCAGCCCCGACGGGCTGGCCGTCTTCGGGGTGGCCGGGGACCGGCTGTCGATCATCGGGCACCACGGGCACGGCCCCGGGGACGAGGCGCCCTTCACCGAAATGCGGCTGGAGACGGACTACCCGGCCGCCGAGGTCGTCCGTACGGGACGGGCGATCTACGTCCCCAGCCCCGAGGAGTACAAAAGGCGGTTTCCGGCCACCTGGCCGCTCGCCCAGCGCTTCGGCCGGGTCTCCTGGGCCTTCCTCCCCCTGATCGTCGCCGGGCGCACCATGGGCGCTTGGATGGCCGCGTTCAAGCACCCGGTGTCCTTCTCCCCGGACGAGCGGTCCGTCCTGACCACGGTGGCCCGGATGCTCGCCCAGGCCCTCCAGCGGGCGGGCGTGGCCGAATCCGAGCGGGAACTCACCTCCGGCCTGCAACGCTCGATGATGCCGACGCTGGGCCCCGACATCCCGGGCATGCAGATCGCCGCGCGGTACGTCCCGACCGGCGGCGGGCTGGAGGTCGGCGGCGACTGGTACGACATGATCCCGCTGCCGTCGGGCCGGTTCGCGCTGGTCATCGGGGACGTCCAGGGGCACGACGTACAGGCCGCCGGGCTGATGGGCCAGCTGCGGATCGCGGTGCGCGCGTACGCCTCCGAGGGCCACCGGCCGGACGCGGTGCTCTCCCGCGCCTCGCGCTTCCTGGCCGGCATCACCGATTCGTACGAGGACTCCGACTTCCGCAGCCCGCGCTTCGCGACCTGCCTGTACGTGGAGTGCGACCCGGCGACCGGACTGCTGGAGGTGGCCCGCGCCGGCCACCCCGACCCGGTGATCCGGATGACGGACGGCACGGTGCTGATGCGCCCGACCGCCGGGGGCCTCCCGCTCGGCATCGTCCCGGACACGGACTACCCGACGACCCGGTTCACGCTGGAGCCCGGCGAGACGATGATGCTCTGCACCGACGGGCTCATCGAGACCGGCGGGCACGACCTGGACACGGGCTGGGCGCGGCTGCGGGCGATCCTCGAGTCCGAGACGAACGAGCCGGACGGGACCCACGGGTCCGACGCCCTGGAGAAGCTGGCCGACCTGCTGGTCCAGGCGGTGCACGGGCCCTCCTCGCACCACACCACCGGCCCGCTGGCCGACCGGCGCGAGGACGACATAGCCGTCGTCCTGCTGTGCCGGGAGGACGCGGACTGCGGCTGCGGGGCCCCGGCGGCGCACCCGGTGCGGCCGGCGCGCCGCACGATGCTGACCGTGGCGCAGGCGGAGCCGGAGCGGATCGCGGGCGCGCGCCGGCAGATCCGGGAGCTGCTGCACGACTGGGCGGACGCGGAGCAGGTGGATTCGGCGGTGCTCATGGTCTCCGAGATGGTCACGAACGTCCTCATGCACACGGACGGCGACGCGCTGCTGGTCGCGGAGGCGGTGGGCGAGCTGGGGACGCGGCGGCTGCGCATCGAGGTCGCGGACGCCAGCGACGAGCTGCCGCACAAGCGGCACCCGGGAGAGATGGCGTCGAGCGGGCGGGGCGTCCTGCTGATGGAGATGCTGGCGGACACCTGGGGCGTGGACCCGCGCGGCGAGGGCAAGTCGATCTGGTTCGAGATGGACGAACAGGCCAAGGAGGACTGAGCCCGGGCGGGGCGGGAGGACCGGCCCCCGGCGGCAAGGCGGCACCGGAGTGCCGTGGTTGGATGCACGGGTGCTGACTCTGCTTCCCCCGCCGGTCAGGCGGCTGGCCGCCTGGTGCACGGTCGCCCTGCTCGTCACCGGCGTGGCCGCCGTCGGCGTGTGGCTGTGCATCACGTTCAAGACCGCCGTCACGCCCGTCCTCCTCGCGCTGCTCGGGGCCGCCCTGCTCGGGCCGATGCACCGGCGCCTGGTACGGGTGGGGGTGCACCGCTCCCTCGCCGCCGCGCTCACCTGCCTCGCCGTGGTCGCGGTCTTCGGCGGGGCCGGGTACGTCGTCGTCCACGCCCTGATCAGCACCGGCGACCAGATCCTCGACTCCCTCCGGCAGGCCGGACAGGACCTCGCCGAGCGCTTCGGGCCCGCCGGCACCTCTCTGGAGGACCTGGCCTCGAACGCCAAGGAGCTGCTGGCGAAGTTCGGCGGTACCGCCGCCTCCGGTGTCATCACGGGCATCAGCGTCGTCGGCGAGGTGCTCACCACCGCCGTCCTCGCCCTCCTGCTGATGTTCTTCTTCCTGCGCGACTCGCACCGCGCCGCCGCCACCCTGCGCTCGCTCGCGCCCCGGGCCACCGGCGACACCGTGGAGGCGATGGCGCGGCGCGCCTTCGACGCCGTCGAGGGCTTCATGCGCGGGACCACCTTCATCGCGCTGATCGACGCCGTGTGCATCACGGTCGGGTTGCTCGTGCTGCGCGTCCCCGGCGCCGTCGGCCTCGGCGCCCTGGTGTTCGTCGGCGCGTACATCCCGTACCTGGGCGCCTTCATCTCCGGCGCGGTGGCCGTCCTCGTCGCCTTCGCCGAGCGGGGGTGGATCATCGGCCTGTGGGCCGTGGGCGTGGTGCTCGCCGTACAGGTGCTGGAGGGGCACGTCCTGCAGCCCGTGATCCAGAGCCGGACCGTCCAGATGCACCCCGCCGTGGTCATGCTCGCCATCACCGCGGGAGCCAGCGTCGCCGGGATCCTCGGCATGCTGCTGTCCGTACCGCTGACCGCGGCGGCGTTCGGTGTGGTGTCGGAGATCCGCGGGCGGTACGCGGGGGCCGAGCACACCGGGTAGCGATGTTTTCCGGACAACCGTGAAACGGTCCCTGATCATCCGATCGGGGAGGAGTGAAGACGCCCGTTTTCCGGCAACCGTCCTCTCCTGCGCACATCCGGAAATGGATCGCTCACGTCCGTACGAACGGCGCCCGCGCACCCCCGGAACACATTCGGCCGCTCTCGCCCGCAGCCCTGGAACCCACTGGTACGGAATTCGTCTTCGTGCCATCGTCTTTCACCGGACCGGGGGGACCAGCTCGGCGCTCGTGGCTCAAACGGGCGCGGCAATTCCTCTCGGCTGCACGAACGATCTGTCGGCTCATCGAGAGGATGACAACGTGCGTCGCAAGGCAGTTCAGTTCCTGGCCATTGCCCTTTCCACCGCCGCGTTCGGCATCGGAGCGGCCTCCGCCGCCCAGGCCGGCGACTACAACACCGACGGGGTACGCATCCGCCAGACCCCGTACACGAGCGACACCCGCGTCAACGGCCTCGGCTACCGGAGCCAGACGATCACGCCCATCTGCTACTCGGAGGGCACGAACGTCAGCGGCAACCCGTTCTGGACCAAGCACAAGAACAACAACACCGGCGTGGTCGGGTTCGCCTCGGAGACGCTGCTGAACAAGATCGCCCAGCCGCACTGCTGACGGCCAACAGCCGTATGTGATCAGCCCGCAGGCACCTGGTGCCGGGACCGCTGGAATCGGTCCCGGCACCGGGCTCGCCCGGCAGTTTAGGGCCACCCGCACACCACGGAAAGGTCGATCGTGCCGCGCTCCAACCGGTCCTCCCGCCGGCCGCCCGGATCACCCGGGCCCCTCGGCGCGCTGCCTCTCGGCGCACTGCTCCTCGCCGCCGCCCTGACCGCCTGCACCGGCGGCTCCGGAGGTTCCGGTGACACCGGCAAAGCGGGTACGGCGTCGCTGCCCGCAGCGGAACCCAAGGTGAGCGTCACGCCGCAGGCGGATCCCGTTCACGCCGGACTCCCGCTGGACGCCTACGCGTTCGACAAGGAGCAGCTGAAAGTCATGCAGCAGGCCCAGGACATTCTCACGGACGCGTGCATGCACCGGCTCGGTTTCGCGGCGTTCAAGAACTCGAATACGTACGCCAATACCGGCGGCGAGCACGGAAGTACCGGAATCGGCCTGGTCGACGCGGAATACGCGAAGAAATTCGGCTACCGGACGGGCGGTGCCTCGCCGGACCGCCCGAGGGACACGAAGAAGCAGGACCCGAACGAGACGGCGGCCCTTTACGGTCCGCAGGACGGAGCACCCGCGCAGCCCGGCGCCCCGGAGGGCGGCTGTTCGGGCGAGGCGACGCGCAAGCTGTACCCGCAGAGCGGAAAGGCCGGCACGAAGCTGCTCGACGAGCTGACCCAGCAGACGAACGACCGGGCGCGCGGCGACAGTCGGGTCGTGGCCGCCATCGGCCGGTGGAGCGCCTGCATGCGTGACGCCGGGTTCCAGGTGAAGACCCCCTGGGAGCTCCAGGACATGGAGGGCACCCGGTGGACCGGGCCGGTCACCTCCGAGGAGGTCACCGCCGCCACCACGGACGTGTCGTGCAAGCAGAAGAGCAAGCTGACCGACACCTGGACCGCGGTGCTGACGGCGTACCAGAACACCGCCGTGGAGAAAAACAAGGACGGGCTGGGGCAGGAGAAGAAGAACCTGGCCGAGCAGGTGAAGACCGCGGGGAAGGTCCTCAAGGACGGAACGGCGTGACGCGCCCCGCCCGGGTCGTGGCGGTCGCGGCCGTCTGCGCGTGCGCGGCGCTGGCCCTCGCCGCCACCGGATGCACCTCGCCCGCCGCCGGTACGGCCGCCCGGGCCACGGCCTCGGCGAGCGGGAACGGGCTCGTCGCGCCGACCCCCGACGTCCGCCAGGCGTACGACGCGTACTGGACCTCCTGGCTGGCGGCCGGCCAGAAGGCGGACCCCGCCGATCCGGCGCTCGACCAGATCGCCACCGGGGCCCAGTTGGACGACATGCGCGCCATGCTGAAGCACTTCGGCGAGGGCGGAAAGGTGCTCCGCGGCGAGGTCGGGCACCGGATCGACGGAATGGACGTCTCCGGCGAACAGACCCGCGTGGTCCAGGACTGCGTGGACCTCGACCACTGGCTCATCTACGACCGCGCGAGCGGCGCGCTCGCCGACCAGTTGCAGGACAAGCCCTCCCAGCTGTCCGCGTTCACCCTCGTCCGCGAGCGGCTCGGCGCGCCCTGGAAGGTCACGTCGGTCTCGGTGCTCGGCGACTGCTGACGGCGACTGCCGACGGCGGCTGTTGAACGGAGAAGTGGGTTTCACGTGAAACATCAAGAGGCCGCCGCCCCCGAGGAGTCGGACACCGCCGTCGAACCCGACGACGTACGGGCCTCGCTCGGCCGGCGGCGACGGATCCTGGTCTGGGTCGTCGCGGGCGCCGTCGCCCTCACCGGGGCCGGGGTGGTCCTCGCCACCACCATCCGCTCCCCCGCCCAGGTCGCGGCCGATGCCGCGCCGCCGCCCGCGTCCGTCCTGGCCGACCGGGTCGAACGGCGGGTGCTGACCTCCTCGGTGGTCGTACGGGGCACGGTGGCCGCCGAGCAGTCCCTGACGGTGTCCCCGGGGGCCGGAGCCGCCGCGGCCGCCGGGACGGGCGGGAAACCCGTGGTCACCCGGGTCAACAAACAGCCCGGGGCCGCCGTACAGGCCGGTGACGTACTCGTCGAGGTGTCGGGGCGGCCGGTGTTCGCGCTGCCCGGGTCCCTGCCCGTGTACCGGGACCTCAAGCCCGGGGCCACCGGCAAGGACGTCGGGCAACTCCAGGAGGGGCTCAAGGCGCTGGGCCACCCCACCGGCAAGGATCCGTCGGGCACCTACGGCGCGGGCACGAAGACCGCGGTCGCCGCGCTCTACGCGGCGCTCGGCTACACCCCGCGGCCCGCCGACCCCGGCGACGCCGAGAAGCTCCAGGCGGCGGAGGACGCCGCCGATACCGCCCAGCGGGGGGTCACGACCGCCAAGAGCGCCCTCGCCAAGGCCAAGGCGGGCGGCGGAACCGACACCGCCGAGGCCCAGCAGCAGCTCACCTTCGCCCAGCAGGACCTGGCCAAGGCCACCACCCGCCTGGAGGCGGCCCGGGCGGCGGCCGGCCCCATGGTCCCGGCGGACGAGCTCGTCTTCGTCAAGGGCTTCCCGGCGCGCGTGGACGCGGTCAAGGCGGCGGTCGGGGAAGTCGTCCCGGACGGGCTGCTCACGCTGTCGGCGGGTGCCCCGGTGATCCGGGCTTCGCTCCCGGCGCACCAGAAGGACCTGGTCAAGGCGGGGATGAAGGTCGAGGTGCTGTCCGAGGCCACCGGGCTCACCGCCACCGGGACGGTCGCCTCGGTCGCCACCGCCCCGGCCCCGGCCTCGGGCGGCGCAGTGCCGGGCGGCTCGGGCGGCCCGGGCTCCGGCGGCTCCGGTGCGGGAGCGGGTTCCGGTGCGGGGGAGAACGCCGCGCAGGACTCCGGCGGTTACGCGCTCACCGTCACCCCCGGCCAGACGCTCGACGCCCGGCTCTCCGGACAGGGCGTCCGGCTCACCGTGACCGCCGCCTCCTCCGGCGAACCGGTGCTGGTCGTACCGCTCTCCGCCGTCTCGGCGGGCGCCGACGGCCGGACCACCGTCACGGTGCTGGGCAAGGACCCCGCCGCCGCGGACGCCCGGCGCCGGGTCGAGGTCCGGGCCGGGATGTCCGCCGACGGAATGGTCCAGGTGGAGCCGGTCGGCGGCGGCGCACTCGCCGACGGCGACCGGGTCCTCGTCGCGCAGGCGAAGCCGTGACCGCCCCGGACCCCGCGCGGGAGTCGGCCGGCGCCCCCGCCCCGGTCGTCCGCTTCGAAGGTGTCGGGCTCACCTACCCCGGACCGCCGCCCGTGCAGGCGCTGCGGCCCTGCGAACTGACCGTGGAGCGGGGCGAGTACGTCACCGTGGTCGGCCCCTCCGGTTCCGGGAAGTCGACGTTCCTGAACGTCGCCGGGCTCATCGACGCCCCGACCACCGGCCGGTACCTCCTCGACGGCATCGACACCGGGGGCCTGCGCGACCGCGACCGGACCGCCCTGCGCGGGCAGCGCATCGGCTTCGTCTTCCAGTCCTTCCACCTCCTGCCGCACCGCAGCGCCCTGGAGAACGTCCGCCTCGCCATGGTCTACAACGGCGTCCCGCGCGCGGAGCGCGCCGAGCGGGCCCGTACGGCGCTGGAGCGGGTGGGCCTCGGGCACCGCACCGGCCATCTCCCGACCCGGATGTCGGGCGGCGAGCGCCAGCGCGTGGCCATCGCCCGCGCCCTGGTCGCCGGGCCCTCGCTGCTGCTGTGCGACGAGCCCACCGGGAACCTGGACACCGCCACGGCGGGCGCCGTACTGGCCCTGCTGGACGAGCTGCACGCCGACGGGCTGACCCTGCTGGTCATCACGCACGACCCGCACGTGGCGGCCCGGGGCCGGCGGACGGTGTCCATCCGCGACGGGGTCCTGAGCGAGGTCGTCCCCGTATGAAGAACCCCCTGAGGAACTCCCTGACGAACGCCTTGAGAAACGCCCTGAGGAGCATCGGGCGACGGCGCGGCACCGACACCGGCGCCGACACCAGCACCAACACCGGCACCGGCACCGGCACCGGGATCACGCCCTCCCGCCTGTCCCTGCGCGACCTGCTCTCCGAGGCCCTGGCCGGGATGCTCCAGCGCCCCGCCCGCTCGGCGCTGACCGGCCTCGGCACGGTCCTCGGGGTGGGCACGTTCGTGGCGATCCTGGGGCTGACGGCCACCGCCTCCTCGCAGATCGACAGCCGCTTCAACGCCCTGACCGCCACCGAGGTCGGCGTCCAGGACACCGCGGGCGGCGCCGACCCCAAGCTCGCGCAGCAGGTGCCCCTCGCCTTCCCCCGGGACGCGGACACCCGCGCGGGCTCCCTCAACGGGGTACGCGCGGCAGGGGTGTTCTGGCCGGTGCCGCTGGGCGGCACCACCGTACGGTCCGCCCCGGTCGCGGGGGCGGCCGGCGAGCGGATCCCCGTCGTCGCCGCCTCCCCGGGGATGCTGCGCGCCGCCGGACTGACGCTGGGCTCCGGGCGGGCGTACGACGCCTTCCACGACGGGCGCGCCGAGCAGGTCGCGGTGGTGGGCTCGGCGATGGCGGCGCGGCTCGGCATCACGACGCTGGAGAGCCGCCCCGCGGTGTTCATCGGCGAGCACCCGTTCACGGTGATCGGCATCGCGAGCGGCGCGGACCGCAAGCCGGACCTGCTGCTGTCGGTGATCGTGCCCCGGGGCACCGCCGAGAGGCTGTGGGGGCCGCCGGAGAACGCGCAGCGGGCGCGGATGCTGGTGGTGACCGAGCTGGGGGCGGCCCGCCAGGTGGCCGCGGAACTGCCGCTCGCCCTGCGCCCGGACCATCCCGACTGGCTGACGCCCGCGCCGCCGCCGGACCCGAAGGCGCTGCGGGCGGGGGTGACTTCGGACCTGGACCAGCTGTTCCTGCTGCTGGCGGCGATCTGCCTGGTCATCGGGGCGGTCGGGATCGCCAACACCACGCTCGTCGCGGTGCTGGAGCGGACCGGGGAGATCGGGTTGCGCCGGGCCCTGGGGGCGCGCGGGCGGCACATCACCGCCCAGTTCCTGGCCGAGTCCGCCGCGCAGGGGGCGGTGGGCGGGCTGGTGGGCACCACACTGGGCACCCTGACCGTGGTCGGGGTGGCGGCGCTGCGCGACTGGACCCCGGTGATGTCGCCGCTCACCGTCGCCGCGGCGCCGCTGATCGGTCTGGTCACCGGGGTCCTGGCCGGCCTGTACCCGGCGTGGCGGGCCTCCCGTACGCAACCGGCGGAGGCACTGCGCCGCTAGGACCGGCGAAGGTCCTGCGGGGTGGTCAGGAGTGCTGGTCCGCCGACTTCGTGCGCTCCCGGGCGGTGGTGGGGATGGTCCCCAGCCGGCCCGCCTGGAAGTCGTCGAAGGCCTGCTGGAGCTCCTGCCGGCTGTTCATGACGAACGGCCCGTAGTGCGCCATCGGCTCCCGGATGGGACGTCCGCCGAGGATGACGACCTCCAGGTCCGGGGTGTTCGAGTCCTGGGCCTCGTCCGCCCGCACCGTGATCGAGCCGCCCTCGCCGAAGACCGCCGTCTGCCCGGTGTGGATGGGCCGCCGGTCGGTGCCGACGCTGCCGCGGCCCGCCATGACGTACGCGAGGGCGTTGAAGTCCTCACGCCACGGGAGGGTGACCTGCGCGCCCGGGGTGACGGTCGCGTGGATCATCGTGATCGGGGTGTGGGTGATGCCGGGACCGGCGTGGCCGTCCAGGTCACCGGCGATCACGCGGAGCAGGGCGCCGCCGTCGGGGGTGGACAGCAGCTGGACCTGGCCGCCGCCGATGTCCTGGTAGCGCGGGGGCATCATCTTGTCGGAGGCGGGGAGGTTCACCCACAGCTGGAGGCCGTGGAAGAGCCCGCCGGACACGACGAGGGACTCCGGCGGGGCCTCGATGTGCAGGAGGCCGGAGCCCGCCGTCATCCACTGGGTGTCACCGCCGTTGATGACTCCGCCGCCGCCGTTGCTGTCCTGGTGGACGAAGGTTCCGTCGATCAGGTACGTGACGGTCTCGAAGCCGCGGTGGGGGTGCCAGGGCGTGCCCTTGGGCTCGCCCGGCGCGTACTCCACCTCGCCCATCTGGTCCATCATGATGAACGGGTCGAGGTGCTGGTAGTTGATCCCGGCGAACGCGCGGCGCACCGGGAACCCCTCGCCCTCGAACCCACCCGGGGCGGTCGTGACGGCCAGCACCTTGCGGGCGGCGGTCTCCTGAGCGGGCTCGGCGACGCGGGGGAGCGTCAACGGGTTCTCCACAGTCACTGCAGGCATGGTCGGAGCCTCCTTCTGCGTCGAGTTTAGTTGAAACTCGAACTTTCTGCCACGCCCCCACAGAACAGGAGGGGCCCCGAGGGAATTCCCCCCGGGGCCCTACGCCTCTCACCTGCACCTATGCGGTCACGGCGTGACGACGACCGAGTTGATAGGTGTCAGGTTCACCCACCAGAGCTCGTCCTGACCCATCGTGTAACAGGTGCCCGTGCCGTTCCACCCGGTGCACAGCTTGAACTTCCAGCCGTCGGTCTGGTTGTTCTTCACGTAGTGGTAGTTGTCCTGGTTGCTCAGGTTGTAGGTCCCCGCCCGCCCGAAGGAGTTGGTCGGGCCGGTGCCGAGCGCCGCGCCGGCCCCCCAGATGCAGGCGTCACCGGACCGGCAGCCGTAGAAGTCCTGGTCCGAGGCCGACGCCGGCGCCGCCGCCAGGACCCCCGTACCCAGCGCCATGACCCCGGTGGCCGCCAGCGCGGCGAGCTTCGTGCGGATCGAAATGCGTGACATCGCGTCTCCCTGGTCCGATCGGTGGAGCGGGGCCCCCGTGTCCTCCCCCGCAGCACCGATGTTCGGGACCCCCGGCGTCGGCCGCGATCCTTTCGGGCGTGCCCGAAAGGATCCGTGGTCAGCCGCCGCTGTGCAGCAGGTCCACGCCCAGCCCGGTGGCCGAGTGGAGGACCGCCTTGCCGTCCCGCTCCGTGGTGATGAGACCGGCCGCGCGCAGCGTGCGCGTGTGCTCCGAGACCGACGGCAGGCTGATGTCCAGGTCCCGGGCCAGCTCGCTCGTGGTCCGCTGCTCGACCAGCAGCTGGAGCACGGCCGCCCGGGTGCGGCCCAGCAGGGCGTCCAGCGCACCTTCCGCCCGGCCCGGTCCGACCAGCGGCAGCGGGGTCATCGCCGGGTAGTGCAGGACGTGCGACCCGTCCGGCAGGTCGGCCAGCAGCGGGCGCCCCGTCCAGAACGCCGAGGGCATCAGCACCAGGCCGCGGCCGCCGAGCCGGACCTCGTAGTCCGGTGGCAGGCCCACCTCGAAGGCGGTGTCCGACCAGGCCGCCGCCGGATGCACGCTCGCCAGGCACGCCTTGATGCCGTGGGCGGCCAGGAGCCGGGTGCGCCAGGCGACGTCCGCCCGGAAGGACTGGCGGATCTGCGGCCACCGCGGGGCCACGACCACCTCGTACGCGCAGCGGATCGCGCCGTCCAGCAGGTCCCACGCCTCGCGGTCCTGACCCCACAGCGCGCGCAGCCAGGACGCCCGGCCGGGGGCGCGGGCGGCGGTACGGTGCAGCTGGTCCGCGGTCAGCAGGGGGCCCGCCTCCCGGACGGCGGCCAGCCCCTCCTCCAGGCTCCGCGCGACGGGCTCGACGAACTGAGGATTGTCGCCGTCCGGCCGCAGCAGATCGAGCAGCGGGCGCGCCCGGTCCGGTAACTCCCGGCTGATCCGGCTGCGCCAGCGGCCGAAAACGGCCTGCTCGTCCACGCGCTGCCAGGCGATCAGCGCCATCGACAGCTCCACCAGCGGCAGCGGCTCGCTCGCGAAGGTGACGTTGAGCAGGTCCTCCGCCGTGAAATGCACTCGCAGCACGATCCGCCCCCCGGCCGTCGCAGCACGATCCCCCCGGCTACGGCCTCGGTCAGCCGTACATGCGGCGCATCGCGTAGTCGACCATCTGCTCCACGGCCTTCGCGTCGAAGACCATGCGGTGGTCGCCCTCCATGTCGAGGACGAAGCCGTAGCCGGTCGGCAGCAGGTCGATCACCTCGGCGCCCGTGATGACGAAGTACTTGGACTCCTTGCCGGCGTACCGGCGGAGCTCCTTGAGCGTGGTGAACATGGGGATCACCGGCTGCTGCGTGTTGTGCAGCGCCAGGAAGCCCGGGGTCTCACCGCGCGGGCAGTAGACCTTCGACGTGGCGAAGATCTGCTGGAAGTCCTCGGCGGACAGCGACCCGGTCGTGAAGGCCCGCACCGCGTCGGCGAGCGACGGCGGCGAGGGCTCGGGGTACAGCGGCTGCTCGCCGTACCCGCCGGCCATCTGCTGCGGGGCGGCGTACTGCTGCCCTGCGCTCACGTTCTGGTCGTAGCCGTACATAGGGCGAAGCCTACCGAGCGCCCCCGACCCCGTGGACGCGCATTCCCGCCAGGGTTCCGGGCCGGCCGCCGGCTGGAGCGCGGCTTGACCCTGGTCACAGTCGCCACATCAGGGGTTGCGTCTTATTACCGGTGGGTAGCATCATGACGTTACCGATTGGTATGTACGAGGAACCTGTCTTCCCGAGCCTTAACGGAGCCGTCGCCATGGGGCACTACAAGTCGAATCTCCGCGACATCGAGTTCAACCTCTTCGAGGTGCTCGGCCGCGACAAGCTGTACGGCACCGGACCGTTCGGTGAGATGGACACCGAGACCGCCAAGAGCGTCCTGTCCGAGATCGCCCGCCTCGCCGAGAACGAGCTGGCCGAATCCTTCGCGGACGCCGACCGCAACCCGCCGGTCTTCGACCCGGCCACCAACACCGCGCCGGTCCCGGCGTCCTTCAAGAAGAGCTACGAAGCCTTCATGGACTCCGAGTACTGGCGCCTCGGCCTGCCCGAGGAGATCGGCGGCACCACCTCGCCCCGCTCCCTCATCTGGGCCTACGCGGAGCTGCTGCTCGGCTCGAACCCGGCCATCTGGATGTACTCCTCCGGCCCGGCGTTCGCCGGCATCCTCTTCGAAGAGGGCAACGAGGCGCAGAAGAAGGTCGCCCAGATAGCGGTCGAGAAGCGCTGGGGCTCCACCATGGTCCTCACCGAGCCGGACGCCGGTTCGGACGTGGGCGCCGGCCGCACCAAGGCGATCCAGCAGGAGGACGGCTCCTGGCACATCGAGGGCGTGAAGCGCTTCATCACGTCCGGTGAGCACGACATGGAGGAGAACATCCTCCACTACGTCCTCGCCCGCCCCGAGGGCCACGGCCCGGGCACCAAGGGCCTGTCCCTCTTCCTCGTCCCGAAGTTCCACTTCGACTGGGAGACCGGCGAGCTGGGCGAGCGCAACGGCGTCTACGCGACGAACGTCGAGCACAAGATGGGCCTCAAGGCCTCCAACACGTGCGAGATGACCTTCGGCGACCAGCACCCCGCCAAGGGCTGGCTGATCGGCGACAAGCACGACGGCATCCGCCAGATGTTCATGATCATCGAGTTCGCCCGCATGATGGTCGGCACGAAGGCCATCGCGACGCTCTCGACCGGCTACCTGAACGCCCTGGAGTACGCCAAGGAGCGCGTGCAGGGTCCGGACCTGGCCAACTTCATGGACAAGACGGCCCCCAAGGTCACCATCACGCACCACCCGGACGTGCGCCGCTCGCTGATGACGCAGAAGGCGTACGCCGAGGGCATGCGCGCCCTGGTGCTGTACACCGCCTCCGTCCAGGACGCGATCCAGCTCAAGCAGGCCGCGGGCGAGGACGCCTCCGCCGAGATCGGCCTGAACGACCTGCTCCTGCCGATCGTGAAGGGCTACGGCTCGGAGCGCTCGTACGAGCAGCTCGCGCAGTCGCTGCAGACCTTCGGCGGTTCCGGTTACCTTCAGGAATACCCGATCGAGCAGTACATCCGGGACGCCAAGATCGACACCCTCTACGAGGGCACCACGGCGATCCAGGGCCAGGACTTCTTCTTCCGGAAGATCGTCCGCGACCAGGGTGCCTCGCTGAACGTCCTCTCCGAGACGATCAAGAAGTTCCTGGCCGAGGCCGTCGGCGGCGAGGAGCTGGCCGGCGCCCGCGACGCGCTCGCCAAGGCCGCGGTCGACCTGGAGGCCATCGTCGGCCAGATGATCGTCGACCTCACCGCCACCGGCGAGGACGTCAAGAACATCTACAAGGTCGGCCAGAACACCACCCGCCTGCTGATGGCCTCCGGTGACGTGGTCGTCGGCTACCTGCTGCTCAAGGGCGCGGCCGTGGCCGCCGAGAAGCTGGCCGCCGGCGCCCCCGCGAAGGACGTCCCCTTCTACACCGGCAAGATCGCGGCGGCGAAGTTCTTCGCCTCGCAGGTGCTGCCGAACGTCTCGGTCGCCCGCGCGCTGGCCGAGACCGTCGACAACTCCCTGATGGAGCTCGACGAGGCCGCGTTCTAGCCTCCACCGTCATCCAGCCGCCGGCCGGGCCCTCCCAGGGGGCCCGGCCGTCGGCATTCACAGGTTGTCGGTGGTTCGTGGCACGCTCGTAGACATGAGTCCGGCAGAGCAGCACAGCCACAGCAGGGGGTACTCCGTCCCGACCGGGCGGCCGTACGCCCTCAAGGAGCTGCAGGCCGCCCTGGGCAGCCTCGGCGACCATCTGCGGGAGCTGTACGACGGCGCCCACCCCGCCGAGTACGAGGCCGTCGCCGACGCCCTCTACACCGCCTTCCAGACCGCGGCCGGGCTCGCACCCGCCAAGAGCTACACCGGCTGCTCCGAGCACCCCAACGGGGCCCTGGACCCCGAGGCGCCCGACGGCTGGGGCCGCTGCCTGATCTGCAACGACCGGCGCCGCCTCGGGCTGCGCGCCCAGGGCGCCCGCGCGGCGGCCGCCGCCCCGCCCGCGGGGGAGCAGCGCCGGCTGGGCTACCCCGTGCCGGACCCCCCGTACACGCTGCAGTCCCTGCGCGATCACCTCCGCACGGTCGAGGACCGCCGCTTCCACCTGGGCTTCTCCTCTCCCGCGGAAGAGTTCGTCCGGATAGCGGACGACCTCCACCGGGCGTTCATCGTGGCCCGCGAGCTGTCCCGGCCGCGCAACGCCTCCGGCTGCTCCGAGCACCCCGGGGCGCCCATCGACCCGGACGCACCGCCCGGTGAGGCCTGTATCTTCTGCGCCGGACGCAAGAGACGCGCGCAGCGCTCCGCGACGACCCCGGAGATGCTCCCGCGCATCCGCCGGGGCGAGCGCAGGCAGCTGCAGCGCAGATTCGAGCGCCCGCCGGGCTGAAGAGCCGCCGGGAAGTGGACCACACAGCCCGCGGTACCGGCGTTTCGGCTATCCGCCGCAGTCCGACCATGGCGAACACGACCGTCGTTAAGGTGAACCACATGAGCTCTCCCGCCCGCTTCGACCGCGGCCACACCGACGATCTGATGACCTTTTTGACGGCCAGTCCGTCGCCGTACCACGCCGTGGCCAACGCGGCCGAGCGGCTGGAAAAGGCAGGCTTCAGGCAGTTGTCGGAGACGGACGCCTGGGACTCGGGCACCGGAGGCCGGTTCGTCCTGCGCGGCGGCGCGCTCATCGCCTGGTTCGTCCCCGAGGACGCGACGGCGCACATGCCGTTCCGCATCGTCGGCGCGCACACCGACTCCCCCAACCTGCGGGTCAAGCCGCTGCCCGACACCGGCTCACAGGGCTGGCGGCAGCTCGCGGTCGAGATCTACGGCGGCACGCTGCTCAACACCTGGCTGGACCGGGACCTGGGCCTGGCGGGCCGGCTGACCCTGCGCGACGGCAGCGAGCGGCTGGTGAACGTGGACCGCGCGCTGCTGCGCGTCCCGCAGCTGGCCGTGCACCTGGACCGGTCGGTCAACAGCGAAGGCCTCAAGCTCGACAAGCAGCGCCACATGCAGCCCATCTGGGGTCTGGGTGACGCCCAGGAGGGCGACCTCATCGCCTTCCTGGAGGAGGAAGAGGGCCTGCCGCAGGGCTCGGTGGCCGGCTGGGACCTGATGGTCCACTCGATCGAGCCGCCGTCGTACCTGGGGCGCGACCACGAGCTCGTGGCCGGCCCGCGCATGGACAACCTGATCTCGGTGCACGCGGGCGTCGCGGCGCTGGCCGCCGCCTCGACCGCCGACAAGCTGGACCACATCCCGGTGCTGGCCGCGTTCGACCACGAGGAGAACGGCTCGCAGTCGGACACGGGCGCGGACGGGCCGCTGCTGGGGAACGTGCTGGAACGTTCCGTCTTCGCACGTGGGGGCACGTACGAGGACCGCGCGCGGGCCTTCGCGGGCACCATCTGCCTGTCCTCGGACACCGGCCACGCCGTGCACCCCAACTACGCGGAGCGGCACGACCCCTCGCACCACCCGCGCGCCAACGGCGGCCCGATCCTGAAGGTCAACGTCAACCAGCGGTACGCGACGGACGGCAGCGGGCGCGCGGTGTTCGCGGCGGCGTGCGAGCGGGCCGGCGTGCCGTGGCAGACGTTCGTCTCGAACAACTCGATGCCGTGCGGGACGACGATCGGCCCGATCACGGCCGCCCGGCACGGGATCCAGACGGTGGACATCGGCGTCGCGATCCTGTCGATGCACAGTGCCCGCGAACTGTGCGGTGCGGACGACCCGTACCTGCTCGCGAACGCGCTGGTGGCGTTCCTGGAGGGCTGACGCCCGTCGTTCGGCCACCCGCGCCGCTTCCCTCGACCGGGGTGGCGGCGCGCGGCGGCGGCCCGGGACTCGACTGCGGGACTCGACTGCGGATTCGGCTGCGGGATTCGGCCGGGCGGGTCGATCTTGGGCGGCCACGCGGTGTGATGAACCGATGGTGACACTCCGTCATGTTGTGCTGGGGTTCCGTCCTTCCCGGCCGACAAGGAGAGTCCCGTGCTCCGCCTGTTCCGCCTCTTCCTCATGCCGCGCATCGCGGGCGCCGTGGGCGTCGCCCTCGCGCTGCTCGTGGCCGCCCCCGCGGCCGCCACTCCGAAGCCGCCGCAATCCCCGGACGCGTCGCTGTCCCTCAAGGACCCGAGGATCGTCGCGCACTTCGACTTCGAGGCCGGCCAGACGCCGGAGAACATCGCCCTGGAGCCCGACGGCTCCGCCGATCTGACCCTCGCCCTCGCCCGCCAGGTGGTCCGCGTGGACCGGAACGGCGGCAAGCGGGTCCTCGCGACCCTGCCCGACGTCGCGGACCCCCAGACGCCGCTGCTCGGCGTCGCCGTCGTGTCCGGGATCGTCCGCACCCATGACGGCACGCTCTACGTCGGCTACAACACCGGAACGGCCGAGACCGGCATCTACCGGATCACGCCCGACCGCAAGGTCTCCAAGCTCGTCGCCATGTCACCGAAGGGCTTCGTGAACGGCCTCGCCCTCGACGAGCACCTCGGCCTGCTCTACGCCGCGGACTCCGTCCTCGGCACGGTGTGGCGCATCTCCCTGGACGACGAGCCCGAGGTGACCGCCTGGGCCACCGGCACGGCGCTGGAGCCGACCACGTTCATCGGCGCGAACGGCATCAAGGTGCGCGACCACGCGGTCTGGGTGTCGAACTTCGACCGGGCCACGCTGCTGCGGATCCCGGTCGACCGGGACGGGTCCGCGGGGCGGATCAGGAGGCACGCCACCGGGCTGACGGGGATCGACGACTTCGCGTTCGCCGGACACGGCGAGACGGTGCTCGCCGCGCTGAACACCACCGCGAGCGAGCTCGCCCTGGTCCGGCCCGACGGCACCCACACCATCGTGCTGACCGGTAAGGACGGGCTGTCCGGACCCACGTCCGTGGCGGTCCGCCACCACAAGGTCTTCGTCACCAGCGGCGCCTTCCTCACGGGCATCGACCCGAACCTGCTGGTCGCCGACGTGGAGAAGGGCAAGGACAAGCCCAAGGAGCACGGCAAGCCCGAGGAGCACGGCCAAGAGGCCGACCACGCCAAGCCCGAAGACCACGGCCAGGACGCGGACCACGCCAAGCCCGAGGACCACGGCCAGGACGCGGACCAGGGCAAGCCCGAGGACCAGGGCCAGGACGAAGAGCACGGCGAGCACCAGGACCACGGCAAGCCGAAGGACCAGGGCCAGGACGAGGACCGCGACCAGGACGAGGATCAGGGCCAGGGCCAGGACGAGGACGACGGCGGGCGCGAAGGCTGATCCAATGCCCTACGGCCGGGACCCCACGCGGGCCCCGGCCGTACGACGTCGTCCAGCCGGTTGCCCCTAGGCGTCCATCCCGGCGAGGACGAGCGGCAGCCGCGTGGCGCCGCCGGCCGTGACGGTCACCGGCACGCCCCAGTCCTGCTGGTGCACGTGACAGGCCGGGTACTCGTTCGCCGGGTCGTCGTCGCACGAGGCCGCCATCGCCGAGACGTGCAGCACGCCCTCCGTGACCTCCGGGTTCAGGGCCAGCTCCCGGAACAGGTCCGTCCCGGTCCCCTCGCCGCCCACCAGCAGCTCCGGCGGGGTCGAGGACACCATCAGCCGCGTCGACGGCCCATAGCGGGTGTCGAGCTTCTGGCCGGTCGGCGCCTGGAACACCACGTCGAGCCGGAGCGTGCCCGGGGCGACCTCCGTGGCGGCCCGCTGCGTGCGGTGGGCGACGGCGTCGACCCGTACCGCCTCCTCCGGCAGCCGCAGCCGGGTCAGCCGGTGCCGGGCGGACTCGACGACCAGGATGTCCTCGCCGACCAGCACCGCGTCGCTGGGCTCCCGCAGGTCGGTGGCCAGGGTGGAGACCTGCCCGGTCGCCGGGTCGAAACGGCGCAGCGCGTGGTTGTACGTGTCGCACACCGCGACCGAGCCGTCCGGCAGCGCGGTCACCCCGAGCGGGTGCTGGAGCAGGGCCTGGGCGGCGTCGCCGTCCCGGTGGCCGAAGTCGAACAGGCCGGTCCCGACGGCGGTCCGTACGACGTACCCCTCGGCCCCCTCCGCCCCGTCGGCCCCCTCGCCCGCGGGTTCCACGTACCGCAGGGCGCTGTTCTCGGAGTCGGCGATCCACAGCCGGTCCCCGGCGGCCGCGAGCCCGGACGGCTGGGCGAGCCAGGCCTCCAGGGCGGGGCCGTCGTGCAGGCCCTCGCTGGTCGTCCCGGCGGAGACCGCGACGGTCCCCGTCTGCGGGTCCCAGGTCCACAGCTGGTGCACGCCCGCCATGGCGATCCACACCTTGCCCTGCCACCAGGCGACGTCCCACGGCGAGGACAGGTCCACCTCCAGGGCCGGACCGGAGGTCGGGGAGCCCTGCCACCACTGCCGGCCGGTGCCGGCGACGGTCTCGACGGCGCCCGTCGCGGGGTCGAAGCGGCGCAGGGCGTGGTTGACGGTGTCGGCGACGATCACGGACCCGTCGGGAAGCAGCGCCAGTCCCTGCGGCTCGCTGAAGGCGTCGGGGGTGAAGCCGCGCTCGCCGCTGCCGATGCGCCGTACGACGCTCTCGCCGTCGGGGGCCAGCTCCACGAGCTGGTGCCGCGTCGAGTCCGACACGAGCAGGTTCCCGCCCGGCAGCACGAGCGCCTTGCCGGGGAAGCGGAGGTCGGTCGCGACCGGCTCGGGCGCCACGTACGGCCCGTCACCGCGGCGCAGCGTGCCCTTGGCCGCGTGCTCGGCTTCGAGCTCCTCCACGAGCCGCGCGATGGCGTGCGCGTGCCCCTCGCCGGCGTGCTGCGCGACGATGTAGCCCTCGGGGTCGATGACGACGAGCGTCGGCCAGGCCCGTACGGCGTACTGCTTCCAGGTGGCCAGCTCGGGATCGTCGAGCACGGGGTGGTGCACCTCGTACCGCTCGACGGCGTCCACGACGGCCGCGTGCTCGGCCTCGTGCACGAACTTCGGCGAGTGGACCCCGATGATCACGACGGTGTCGCGGTGCTTCTCCTCCAGCTCGCGCAGCTCATCCAGGACGTGCAGGCAGTTGATGCAGCAGAAGGTCCAAAAATCGAGGATGACGACCCGGCCGCGCAGTTCGGCGAGGCTCAGATCCTTCCCGCCCGTATTCAGCCAGCCCCCCTTCCCGACCAGCTCGGGAGCACGGAGACGGGCACGGCGGGGCGCGGGGGTGTGCGCCGGGGCAGCATCGTTCATCCTTCAAGCTTGCCATCCGCCCGCGAACGCCCCCTCACGGCCGTCCCGCCCGGACACGGCCTAGTCGAAGAGGGCGCTCAGGCGGGGGAGGCGGGTGGAGGTCTCCGCGGTGTCGTCGAAGTCGAAGTCCCAGGTCGGGTCCAGTGCGGGGTAGCTGATCGTGAAGGAGTCCGCCGGGAGCTCGCGGCCCGTGGCCGATTCGTACGCCGCCCAGGCGATCGAGAGGGCCTCCTCGTCCCACAGCTCCAGGCCCTGCGCCGCCGCCTCGCGGACCGCGGGGTGGTCCGCGAGGGAGTCGGGGTCGGCCAGGGCCCGGGCGAAGGCCTCCTCGCCCTGGGTCAGGAGCCAGCCGCGGAAGTAGTCGAAGCCGTCGTCCGAGCAGCCGCCGTTGATCACGTACGCCGCGGCCCACAGGGGGCTGCGGTAGGACTCCGCCAGCAGGTCCCACAGCACCTGCTGGGCGGCGGCTATCTCGGCCTCGGGGCAGCGCGCCAGCAACTGCGAGGCGCGCGCCGCCACCTGGTCCGGACCGGCCTCCGTACGGGCCGTAGCGATCAGCTTCCAGAACGTGTGCTTGTCCATGGGGGAAGCGTGGCATCCCCCTCTGACATCGGACGTGCCGTCAGACGGTGAGGAAGGAGTGGAGGGATTCTGTCAGAGCGGTGATGAAGGCCTCCTGCGTCTCCGGGGACACCAGGTCAAGGGAGAGGTACGGGTTCAGGTCCTCCAGCTCGACGAGGAGGAGCTCGCCGGAGGGGGCGCGGCAGGCGTCCACCCGCTGGATGCCGTGCGACAGCGTGTTCCACGCGATGAAGCCGCGGGCGAAGTCGAGGTCGGCCGCCGTGGCCTCGTACGGCTTCAGCTCCCAGCGGCGGGCCGGGTCCGGGGCGTGGAGGGCGTACTGGAAGGCGTCGTCGACGAAGTAGAAGGAGACCTCGTACGCGAAGTCGATGCGCGGCTGGATGAGGTTCACCCCCGCCGGGCCGGCCGGGTGCGCGGTGAAGGTCAGGCCTATGGAGTCCGCGCCCTGCTTGGGCTTGACCGCGTACGAGGGCGCCGACGGGAGCAGCGCGAGGTCGGCGGGGTCGTCGATCGTGGGGATGACGGGGTGGCCTGAGGCGGTCAGGTCGAGGAGGTACTGCTTGCCGGCCATGTCGCCGCGGCCGGTGAGCGGGTTGTAGACGCGGGTGCCGGCGGCGAGGGCCGCCGCGCGGAAGGCGTCGTACGCCTCCTGGTAGTGCAGGACCGGCCCGCTGTTGCGGACGATCACCGCGTCGAAGTCCGCCATCATGGCCGCCGCGTCCAGCGGATGGCACAGGGCGAGCGGGAAGTGCTCGCGCAGCCGGGAGGTGAGGAGGATGTCCTCGTCGCAGTAGCGGCGGCCGCGCGCCGGGTACGCCAGGTCGGTCACATAGAGCAGGGGCATGGCGGCAACCTATCGCGGGCATCGATCCGGGCATGAAATACCTGGTTCGGGACAAAATGCTGGCCCTCGGGGACGACTACTGGATCGAGGACGAGGACGGGAGGCACGCCTTCCTCGTCGACGGCAAGGCGCTGCGCGTGAGGGACACGCTGGAGCTGAAGAGCCCGGACGGGCAGATCCTGATCACGCTGCGGGAGAAGCTGTTCAGCCTGCGCGACGCGATGACGCTGGAGCGCGACGAGCGCCGGCTCGCCGTGATCCGCCGCAAGCGGCTCTCCCTGCTGCGGGGCCACTACCTCGTCACGCTGGTCGAGGGCACCGAACTGGACGTGAGCGGACGGCTCCTGGACCGTGAGTTCAAGATCGAGTACGAGGGTGAGCTCCTCGCGCTGATCTCCCGCCAGTGGTACCGGATCCGCGAGACGTACGCCGTGGACGTGATCCGGGAGGACGCGGACGCGGCGCTGCTGATCGCGGTCGCCGTGTGCGTCATCCGGCTGGCGGAGAAGGAGCGGGAGGGCGGGGCCGGTCCCGATGGTGCTCCCGGGCCGTGAGCTGGCCCTGGACGTAGGCGTCGGTGTCCGGCGTGTACGGGCCTCCGTGGTCCAGCAGGAGGTCGGTGATGCGCTGCCACTCGGCGGCCTCGGCGCGGACGGCCGCGTCCGCGGACTCCAGGTCGCCGGCGTCGGCGTCGGCGTCGGCGAGCACGGCCTCCAGTGCGCCCCGCGCCTCGTGGTGGGTCATGCCGGTGGCCCGGTCCCGGACGCGCCGACGGGCCTCGATCTCCGCGGCGGCGGGCTCGTGCGGCTCCAGGGCGGCCTCCAGCACGTCCCCTGCGTCATCCGTCACGGCGCACCCGCCTCCTCGTCTCCTCGTCGCGCGACCGGCGTCCGGCGCCGCCCGCTCCTCCCCTCTGCCCGTAAACCCCGGCGTCAACCGGTGCCTTCCGGACGCCGGGGCCCGGGGGGCGACGGTCAGTGCATGCGACGGTCCTTCAGGGCCGGGAACTGCTCCCGGGTCTCGGCCACCTTCGCCGGGTCCAGGTCGACGGTGAGGACGTCCTCGCCGGGTCCCGCCTCGGCCAGGACCTCGCCCCAGGGGTCGACGACCAGGCTGTGCCCGGCCTGTTCGACGCCGGCGTGCGTTCCGGCCAGCCCGCAGGCGAGCACGTACGACTGGTCCTCGACGGCCCGCGCCCGGTTGAGCAGGGTCCAGTGGGCCCGGCGGCGGGCCGGCCAGCCCGCGGCCACGACCATCGTGGTGGCCCCGGCGTCGACCAGGCCGCGGAAGAGCTCCGGGAAGCGCAGGTCGTAACAGGTGGCGATGCCGAGGACCTGCTCCGGCAGGGTCACCGTGGTCAGGGATTCCCCGGCCGACATCAGGACGGCCTCGCCCTGGTCGAAGCCGAAGCGGTGGATCTTGCGGTACGTGGCGGCCAGCTCACCGGACGGGGACAGGACGAGGGCGGTGTTGTAGAGGGATCCGTCGCCCGCGCGCTCCACGACCGAGCCTGCGTGCAGCCAGACCCCGGCGTCGCTCGCCGCCTTCGACATCGCCTCGTACGTCGGGCCGTCCAGCGGCTCGGCCTCGGTCTCGAACTGCTCGTAGGCGAAGGCGCCCACCGTCCACAGTTCGGGCAGCACGACCAGGTCCGAGCCGGACTGCTCCCGTACGAGATCGGCCACTCGGGCTCGGCGTGAGGTGACCGACTCCCCGTCGGACACCGCGATTTGGATCAGCGAGGCGCGCACAGTACCACCGTCCTGGCATTCAAGCCGTCAACTCGGGCCTACGATCGTCACACGAAAGCACTGCCGGGGCGCTCACCGGCAGCGTAGTTTTGGAAGCAGTCCACACGCTTCCAGAAAACGCGCCACTGAACAGCACGCGAGGGGTCCCGTTGACCGTCCAGCCGCATCCCAGCCTCCAGCCCTATGCCGACGCGTGGACCCACTCCATCGAGGCGATATCCGAGCTGGTCCTCCCCCTGGCGGAGGGCGAGTGGAACCGGGCGACCCCGTGCCCCGGCTGGTCCGTCCGTGATGTGGTGTCACACATCATCGGCATCGAGTGCGAGCAGCTGGGGGATCCGCGGCCGATCCACACCGTCGCGAGGGACCTGCGGCACGTGGTCGACGAGTTCAGCCGGTACATGGAGGTCCAGGTCGACGTCCGGCGGCACCACACCGCGCCGGAGATGACCTCGGAGCTCGAATACACGATCATCCGACGGTCGCGTCAGCTGCGGAACGAGAAGCGGGATCCGGACACCATGGTGCGGGGGCCGCTGGGCGACCAGGTGACCCTGGAAATGGCACTGCGGCTGCGGGCGTTCGACGTGTGGATCCACGAGCAGGACCTGCGGGCGGCGCTGGGCGTGCCCGGGAACTGGGACTCGCCGGGGGCGTACGTGGCGCGGGACATCCTGCTGGCCGGGCTGCCGAAGGTGGTCGCGAAGCTGGCCGGGGCGCCGGCGAACTCGGCGGTCGTGATCGACGTGCACGGCCCGGTGGAGTTCATGCGGACCGTACGCGTGGACGCGCAGGGACGCGGGTCGGTGGACGGGACGCCCTCGCTGGGGCCGGCCGTGACGCTGACGACCGACTGGGAGACGTACGTCCGCCTCGCGGCCGGGCGGGTCCGCGCGGGCGCCGTCGCGGACCGGGTGAAGGTCGAGGGCGACGCCGAGCTGGCGGACGCGATCCTGGCCCACTTCGCCGTCACGCCGTAGCGCCGGGCGGGCCGACCCCTCGGCCTCCTCGGCCTCCTGAGAACCGGAGTGCGCGGTTTCTCGTCCCTGTCACGGGCGGGACGGCCGCAGCAGCAGGAGGTTCCAGAGGTGTGGTCCAGATTGTCGTCCGGCGCCGTGCCGGAGGCGGAACGACTCGATTGGTTCACCGACGTCATCGCGCAGGAACTCGTCTCCCTCGCGATCCGGAGCGGGCAGCCGGGCAGCTTCTGGGCCGAGGCCTCCGTGCTGGACCTCGGCGGTGTGCAGGTGTCCGCCTTCGACTTCAGTTCGCTGCACTCGCTGCGCACGGCCGCCCACGTCCGGCGCAGCGACCCCGAGCAGTACCAGCTCGGGCTCGTCACCGACGGAACCATGTCGCTCGCGCAGAACCGCCGCGATTCGGGTCTGTTCAGCGGTGACATGGTCCTCTGGGACACCTCGCTGCCCATGGAGTCGCTGGCACTGCCCGGGGACGGGGGCCTGATCCGGGCCGTGACCTTGTCCTTCCCGCGCGACGCGATGCCCCTGCGGGGCGCCCGGGTCGAGCGGCTGCTCGCGCAGCGCATCCCCGGCAACCACGGCCTGGGGGCGATCCTCGCCCGGTACCTGCGCTCGCTGGCGGCGCACGGCGCGGACTGCGGGCCGGCGGAGCTGAACCGGCTGGGCACGGTCGCCCTCGACCTCGTCGGCGCCTGCCTCGCCGGGATGCTGGGCGCCGAGGACGAGCTGCCCGCGGAGGCGCGCAACCGCGCGCTGCTGGAGCGGATCAACGCGTTCATCGACCACAACCTCGGCGACCCCCAGCTGACACCGTCCGCGGTCGCCGCCCGGCACGGCATCTCGCTGCGGTGGCTCCAGCTGGTGTTCCGGGAACAGGGGCAGACCGTCGCGGCCGCGATCCGGCAGCGGCGGCTGGAGCGGTGCCGGGCCGAACTCGCGGACCCGGGGCTCCTCACCAGCCCCGTCCACACCGTGGCGAGGCGGTGGGGGTTCACCAACCCCACCGTGTTCAGCAGGACGTTCCGGGAAGCGTACGGGCTCAGTCCCACGGAGTTCCGGCAGCGGGCGGTCGGAGAGGCGCGTGCGCGCAAGATCAACGAGCCCTGCGCGCACGGCACATCCGGGGGCCGCGGTCCGTCCGTAGAGTCGGCAGCCGGTGGCCGCCGCACGACGACGCCACCGTCGCCGGCGGGCCGGAGGGTACGGGGGTCCCTCCCGCCCGGCGCCGGGGCGGGAGCCGTACGGAACGGGCGGTGTCCATGAGGTTCCGCACGGGCCGCCACGGCGCCCGCGTTGCCCGCGTTGCCCGCGTTGCCCGCGTTACCCGTTCCGGGCCTACGCGGGTGCCGGCCGCGGGGATTCGGCCGGGTCCGCGGACGCGGCCACGGCCGGCTCCGCGGAAGCGGACGCGGACGCGCCCGGGGAAGCGGATGCTGCCGGGGCAGCCGTCAGGCGGGTGCGCTCGCGGGTCAGGGCCGCCGGGCGCAGGCGGAGGATCTGGGTGAGGCCCAGGAGCTCCACCACGAAGACCGACGAGAAGGCGATCCGGTAGTTGTCGCCGGTGGCGTCCAGGAGGAGGCCGACCGCCAGCAGGGTGGTCATCGAGGCCAGGAAGCCGCCCATGTTCGTCAGGCCCGACGCGGTGCCCTGGCGCTCCGGCGGGTTCGCCGGGCGGGCGAAGTCGAAGCCGATCATCGACGCCGGACCGCACGTGCCCAGGACGACGCACAAGGTGACGAGGAGCCACATCGGGGCGTGCGGGCCGGGGTAGGCCAGGGTCGCGGCCCACAGCAACGCCGTGAGCGCCACCGTGCCCAGGGCCAGCGGGATCCTCGCCGACTGGCGGCGGCCTATCAGCTGGCCGTAGACGAGGCCGAAGCCCATGTTCGAGGCCACCACCAGCGTCAGCAGCCCCGCCGCGGTGGTCCGCACCAGCCCCTGGTCCTCGACCAGGAACGGCATGCCCCACAGCAGCAGGAACACCATCGCCGGGAACTGCGTCGTGAAGTGCACCCACAGGCCCAGGCGGGTGCCGGGCTCCTTCCAGGAGTCCCGGATCTGGCGGCGTACGAAGCCCGGGCCCCCGGCCCCCGCCGACGAGGGTCCGTGGCCTTCCGGGTGGTCCCGGAGGAAGAGCGTCAGGGGGATCAGGACCACCACGCCCGCCGCCGCGCTGCCCGCGAAGGCCTGGACCCAGCCGACCCCGTGCAGGACGGGGGCCAGCACCAGCGTGGAGACCAGGTTGCCGGCCATGCCGACCAGCCCCGCCAGCTGCGCCATCAGCGGGCCGCGCCGGGCCGGGAACCACCGGGTGCCCAGCCGCAGGACGGATATGAAGGTCATCGCGTCGCCGCAGCCCAGCAGGGCGCGGGCCGCGAGGGCCATCCCGTACGAGGGCGAGAGCGCGAAGCCGATCTGGCCGGCCGTGAAGAGGACCGCGCCCAGCGTCAGCACCTTCTTGGTGCCGAGCCGGTCCACCATCAGCCCCACGGGCACCTGCATGCCCGCGTACACCAGGAGTTGGAGGATGGAGAACGTCGAGAGGGCCGAGGCGTTGACGTGGAAGCGGTCCGCCGCCTCCAGCCCGGCCACGCCCAGGCTCGTACGGAAGATCACCGCGACGAAGTAGACGGCGACGCCGATGGACCAGACGGCCACCGCCTTCCGGCCGCCCGGGGGATCGCGGAAGACGCCGTTCCCGCTCACCGGCCCGTCCCCCGCACCAGCGCCTCGACCCGGCCCACGTGACCCCGTACGGCCGCGGCCGCCGTCTCCGCGTCCCCGGCCCGCAGCGCCCGGAGGATCTCCGCGTGCTCGGCCAGCGTCCGCTCCACCCGCTCGGGGTGCGCGTGCAGCAGGGCCACGCCCATGCGCAGTTGCCGGTCGCGGAGCTGGTCGTACAGCCGGCTCAGGATCTGGTTGCCGGCGCTGCGCACGATCTCGGCGTGGAAGCCCCGGTCGGCGGCCATCATCGCCGCGAGGTCGCCCTCGGCGGCGTGCCGGCGCTGCTCCTCCAGCAGCCCGGCGAGCCGCTCCAGCAGGCCGGGCGGCGCCGGCACGGCCCTGCGTACGGTGAACTCCTCGACCAGCAGCCGGGTTTCGATGACGTCGGCGATCTCCTGCGCGGAGACCGGCAGCACCAGCGCGCCCTTCTTCGGGTACAGCTTCAGCAGCCCCTCGGTCTCCAGCCGCAGCAGCGCCTCGCGGACCGGCGTACGGGACACCCCGACGGCGTCGGCGAGTTCGCCCTCGGTGAGGAGGGTGCCGCCCTCGTACCGGCGGTCCACCAGCACGGCCTGTTTGACGTGTCGGTACACGCGCTCGGCGGCGGTGGCGGCGGCTTGGACGGGGGGTGCGGCTGACGGCATGCGCACAGGATAGATACATGAAGGGTGCACGGGTCACCCCGTCCGGGATGTGGACGGCCGCCCCGTACCGCTGCATCGAAGGGTGTACCCGGGCCTCGTCCGGCCGCAGGACGCATCGGGCCGCGCGCGCCGGGACGCTGAAGTCATGGCCCACACCACCCTCGCCGCCCCCGGGGTGACCGCGACCCGGCTGCCCCTCCTCGACGTCCTGCGCGGTGCCGCCATCCTCGGCACGCTCATGACCAACGTCTGGATCTTCGCCTCCCCCGGCTCCGAGTGGGGCGTGCTCCAGGGCGGCCTGAACGCGCCCGACCCCGTCGCCGACCCCTCCGCCGCGCACATCGCCGAGAGCCTCTTCCGCTTCCTCGCCGACGGGAAGTTCCTCTCCCTGCTGACGATCCTGTTCGGGGTGGGCCTGGCCATCCAGTACGACTCCGCCGCGCGCCGCGGCGAGCCCTGGCCCGGGCGCTACCCGCGGCGGGCCGCGTTCCTCTTCCTGGAGGGGACCGTCCACTTCGTCCTGGTCTTCGCCTGGGACGTGCTGATGGGGTACGCCGTCACCGCCCTGCTGGTGGCCCGGCTGCTGGCCCGCTCCGAGAAGGTGCGGACGGTCGCGCTGTGGACCGCGGGCGGACTGCACCTGGCCCTGATCGGCCTCGTGACGCTCGGGGACCTGGCCAAGGCGGACTCCGGGCCCAAGACCCCGGATCCCGCCGCGGCCCGGCTGTACGCCCACGGCGGCTACCTCGACCAGGTCTCCTTCCGGCTCGACCACGCCCTCGCCCTGCGCATCGAACCCGTCTTCACCTTCGGACTCCTCGTCTGCCTCTTCCTCCTCGGCGTCCGGCTGCACCGCGCGGGCGCCTTCGCGGCGAGCGCCGACGGGCGCCGGATCCGGGTCCGGATGGCCGGGTGGGGGCTCGGCCTCGGGCTGCCGCTGGGCGCCGCCGCCGCGCTGGGCGGACCCGACTTCTTCGCCTTGGGGCGCTACGGGATCGCGCCGCTGATCGCCGTCGGGTACATCGGCCTGATCGGCTGCGCCCTGGACCGCTTCCGGGTCCCGGGGGCCGGGGCCCTCGGCTCGGTCGGGCGCACCGCCCTGTCCTGCTACGTCGGCCAGAACCTGCTCTGCATGCTGCTCTGCTACGGCATCGGGTTCGGGCTCGCCGACCGGCTGGGCGGGAGCGGGCCCTGGTGGGTGATGGGCCTGTGGGCGGGGGTCGGCCTCGTCCTGGTCGCCGCGTCGCGGCTCTGGCTGCGCCGCTTCGAGCGGGGCCCGCTGGAGGCCGTACAGCACTGGGCGCTCAGCTCCCGGGGCCGCCGTGGGCCGCTCGACCGGGGTCGCCCCCTGGGGCCGCGCCCGTGACCTCCACCTCCAGGACGAACTCGTCGTACGGGGCCTCCTGCGGGTAGGGCGGCCGGATCTGCGCGAAGCGGATCCGGGCCCGCCCGCCCGGGCAGCGGCCCCGGACGACGTACGTCCGCTCCAGCGGGGCGCCGGGCAGGACCTCCACGGGCGATCCGGGCCCGCTGACACCGCTGACATCGCTGACGGAGACGGCATCCGCGTCCCCGGTGACCTGCCAGGTCCACACGTACCCGCGCGCCCCGCGCCCGGTGAGCCGCAGCTCGTACGACTCACCGGCGCCGAGGGCTATCTGGCGTACCTCCACCCGCGAGACCTCCCGGCTCAGACGGGGCCGATCACCGGCCCCTCGTGCCAGCCCGCCATGTCCCGCCAGTAGTGCTGTAGCTGCCGGTCCGTGCGCAGGACGATGACCTCCAGGTTGAACCCGAAACTGCCCTGGAGCATCCCGGTGACGGAGAGGGCGTCGTGGCCGAAGACGGCGCTGCGGCTCCAGGGGGAGCCGGAGGCGTTGCCGCGCCACCAGTGCTCTACGCGCCCGTCGGCGCCGACCGCGCAGAGCTCGTAGTTCCCGGCGGTGTCCTCGTCGGCCGCCCCGTACTGGGCCTCGATCAGGCAGGGCGCGGAGGTGATCGCGCTGCCGAAGACCTCCCCGGGGCGCCAGGCGAAGCCGTTCGGGTCGTCGCGCCACCACAGCTGCATCCGGCCGTCCGTACGGGTGGCGACGAGGTCGAGGTGACGGCTGCGGGTCTGGACCAGGGCGGGTCCGAAGTGGGCGATGGCGGAGGCGAAGCGGCCGCCGTCGTTCCAGGTCCAGGGGGCGCCGTTGATCCGCCACCAGTGGTTCAGGCGGCCGTCGGCCGTGCGGACGACCGCCTCGAAGTTGCCCGGCTTGCCGTAGTCGCTCTGGATGAACGCCGGGGTCGAGCCGATCGCGGCGTCGCCCGGCCCGAAGGCGCCGCCGTCGCGCCAGACGCCCGCGGACTGCTCGTAGTACCAGTGGCGCAACCGGCCGCCGGTGGTCACGTGCAGGGACTCCATGTTCCGGTTGTACGTGGTCCCGGTGAAGGCGGGCTGGCCGGAGGCGTCGTTCGCGTACGACCGCGCGCGGGCCCACGGGAAGGGGGCGTCGCCCTCGCGCCACCAGTGCTGGAGGCGGCCGCCGCCGGCGGTGGCGCACAGCTCGAAATTGCGGTGGGCGCGGCCGTTGCCGCTCTCGTAGACGTTGCCCGCGTGCAGGCGGCGCTTGCTCCACGGGTCGATGTTGGTGCCGCGCAGGCCGCACTTGGCCCAGTAGTCGATGTTGACCTCGCCGTAGGCGATGCGCCCGTACCCGCCGACGTGGTAGCCCGTCCCCCAGGAGTTCTTGAACAGCCAGCAGCCCGCGGCGTCGTCGTAGCCGACGATCAGCACGCAGTGGCCGCCCGCGAGGCGCTCGCTCGTGCGGTGGTAGACGCCGGAGCCGAGGCCGAAGAAGTCGTCGTACACGTCGAAGCAGGCGGTCAGCGGGCCGACGGTGTCGAGCCAGACCTTCTGCTGCCCGACGTCGCCGAGGCGGACGTAGTCGGTGATCCGGACGGTCCGGCCGGACCGGTCCCAGCTGGGCGTGTACTCGGCGCGCCAGGCGTCGCGGCGGTCGGCCGGGACGGTGGACGGGGGCGGGGAGTAGGGCCAGCAGTCGGGATCGGCGAGGCCGCCGTTGTCCTTGACCCAGTCGAGGGCGGTCTCGGGGTTGGAGCCCTGGCCGCAGGTGAACTTCAGACCGTCGTGGACGTCCCCCTCGGAGCGCTTCGCCCACACGTTGTGCTCGATGCGGGCCATGGACTCGACGAGTCCCGCGGCCCCGAAGGCCCAGCAGGAGCCGCACGGGTCCTGGTCCTTGACCTTGGTGATCCAGGGCCAGCCCCAGCGGATGCGCCAGTCGACGGCGGCCGGGCGGGCTCCGCGCCCCTCCGGCGGCGTGTCGGGCAGCAGGCCGTGGGCGGCCCGGCGGCGGGTGAGGTGCGGATTGGCGCTCTCGTGGCCGATGAGGGCCCGCAGGTCGATGGCGCCGATCTGCTCGGCGGGCGTGAGGTTCGACCCGGGTTCCAGGCCGAGGGAGGGCCGGGGTACGGGCTCCTCGTCGGCGAGATGTTCGATGACGGACCAGCGCGCTCGCCGCGATACGAGCTGCGCGCGTAGCTCCCCCACCGTCTGGACAGACTGCTCCGGCATGACCGGCCCCCCAGCTGACACCGTTCGTATGCGAGACCCGGGAGCGTCCACCGGGCGGCGGGGCGCGTCAAGGGTGTCCGCACGGTCGCGCGGTCGCACGGGGGGTCGTACGGGGCGCCCGTCCGCCCCCGGCGCCGGAGGGACGCCGGGGGCGGGGGGTGGGGCCTATTCCGCCGGGGCGGGGGCGGCCGCCGGCATGCCGGGCAGGCCGAGGCCGGTGAACAGGGCGACCACGGTGGTGCCGAGGTCGTTCACGACGTCGTTGGCCTTGGCCTTGGCGTCGGTGGTGCAGCCGCAGGGACCGGCCGCCTTGGCGACTTCGTCGACGGAGGCCTTGAGGTGGTCGACGGCGGCGATGACGAGGTCCACGCGGGCGCGGTCCACGGCCTTGTGCTTCGCGGCGACGAGCGGGGCGACGGCCGGGAGCGTGACGGGCTGCGCGACCACGGCCGGCGGCTTGGCCGCTTCGGCCGGAGGCTTCGCCACCTCGACGGGGGGCTTCGCAGCCTCCACCGGTGGCTTCGCAGCTTCGACGGGCGGCTTGGCGGCCTCGACCGGCGGCTTCGCGGCCTCGACCGGCGGCTTCGCGGCCTCTACGGGCGGCTTCGCAGCCTCGACCGGCGGCTTCGCAGCGTCCGCCGGCGGCTTGGCGGCCTCGACCGGCGGCTTCGCGGCCTCTACGGGCGGCTTCGCAGCTTCGACGGGCGGCTTGGCGGCTTCCATCGGCGGCTTCGCAGCTTCGACGGGCGGCTTGGCGGCCTCGACGGGAGGCTTCGCGGCCTCCACCGGCGGCTTCGCGGCCTCGACGGGCGGCTTCGCCACCTCGACCGGCGGCTTGGCCGCGTCCACCGGCGGCTTCGCAGCCTCCACCGGCGGCTTCGCCGCGTCCGCCGGGGGCTTCGCGGCATCCGCCGGGGGCTTCGCCGCGTCCGCCGGGGGCTTCGCGGCATCCGCCGGGGGCTTCGCCACCGCCGCGGGGGGCTCGTCCGCGGGCGGCTTCGGCAGGAGCACCGGGGTCACCGGCGCGTTCGCCGGAGGCTTGGCCACGGCCTCGGGCACGGCGGGGGCCGCGGGGGCGGCCGGGGCGGCCGCCGCGAAGGTCTGCTTCAGGCCGTTGAGCGCCGCGTCGATCTTCTGCTTGTGCGCGGCCAGGTCCGCCTCCGGGAGCTTCCCGTCCGGCGACTTCAGGACCTCCCCGAGGAAGTTCGTGACAGGCGTGATCACGCTGCCTGCGGCCCCCAGGGACGCCACCTGCGCGGTCAGCGCCTCGGCACCGGGGATGGCCTTCTTCGCCGCCGGCGCCGACGGCTGCGTCGGGGCGGCGGCCGCACCGGCCAGAGCGGGGGAAACGGACAGCAGCGTCACGCACAGGGCGGCGGGGAGGGTGTAGCGGGTGATGCGGTGCAAGATGTCTCTCCTGTTCAGAGTGGCGGGGCAGGGGATGTGCCCCTGTCCACTCACCGCCACCCGGTCACATTCGGCAACCGGAAACCGGCCCGCGGATCCCGCAAACCTGCCCCGATCCACCCCCCTCACGGCCACGACCTGCATGGATGACTTCCCCGTTCGATTCCGCCGGCAGTGCTGCACCCTCGTGACGGCATCACCCTGAGTGATCGCCCCGGAGGGAGACCCCAGCGTGCGCGCGAGACCGTACGGGCCGTCTCCGGCGTCGGAGGGCCCCGTTAGGGTTTCCCGTATGGGGACCTGGATCGCGCCGAGCGTCATCGAACGAGAGCTGTACGAAGCCAAGCTCAGGAACGACTGGCCCGCCTACTTCGACGCCCTGGCCGGCGCCTGGCTGTTCGTCCCCATGGCCCGCGGCTACGTGGACGCGAACCCCACCTCGGTGCTGCTCGAACCCGCCTACTTCCCGCAGGTCCGCGCCCGCTGCTACGTGGCGTACACGGCGGGCATGCTGCCCGCCCCCACCGCCGACGGGGTCTTCACCCGCCAGAGCCTCGCGTGGTTCGCCGCCAACTTCGAGCCCGGCGACCCTCCCTACCTGGCCGTCAACCCCGGCAGCCCCTGCGAGGCCTTCCTGCCCGCCGCCCCCGGCGACCGGGCCGTCTGGAACGCGCACTGGGACCGGGCCCCCACGTACGGCCTGGAGCAGAACAAGGTCCACGGCCTCCACGTCGGCGGCCCGCTGCGCGGCCCCGCCGCGTTCGGGCTCGCCTGCGGCGCGCACCTCTCCGTGCGCAACGGCCTGTTCTGGAACGCCCTGGGCTACCACGGCGAGGGCTACATGAAGGAGCGCGAGAAGCTCAAGGAGTACTGGGGCATCACCACCCGCGAGGAATGGCTGGTCAGCACCGAGCGGCTGCTGACGGCGGACATGGTCAGCGCGGTATGGGAGTTCACGCTCCGGATCCGCACGGCCCTCGCCAAGGAGTTCGCCGGGCCGGTGGACATCGAGCACTGGCGGCACGCCACCGAGGCGACCCTCCGGGCCAACGCCGAACGGGCGGCCGAGCCCCGGATCACCCCCGAAGGCGTCACCGTCGCCCGGCCCCGCTCCGCAGCCGAGGTGGAAGGGGAGATCGCCGGCGTCCAGCGGGTCATCGGCCGCATCACGCGCTACGAGCAGCGCTTCCGCGCCGACGGGATCCTCGGCGAGGGCAGGTTCGTCCGGTCCGTCGAGGCCTGGGACTACGGGCGCGCCTCCCAGATGGCCCGCTGGGGCCTCGGTGCCCGCTTGTGCACGCTCCAGGAAGCCGAGGACGCCGTCGTGCGGGCCGGGAGGGTCTGCCGGCTCTCCTACCGCTCCTGGGAGGACCTCTCCGCCGGCTTCATCCTGGGACGCTGCCTCCAGTTCGACGAGGAGGAGTACGGGCACTGGTACACCGACATGGCCGCCACCCACCAGGCGCTGATGAGCGATCCGGGCAGCCCCTGGCTCAACATCCCCTGGGACTAGGGGATGTGCCGGTCCCTCCCGACTTTCCCCAGTACCGGCGAATCCTTGGACGGGGCCGGAAGGCCCCAACTAGCCTCGCCCGCATGACCATTGTGCTGAACGACACGGTACGCAAGCTGCTCGACTCCCCGCACCCGGCGGTGCTCACCACCCTCAACCCCGACGGCGGTCCGCAGAGTTCGGTGGTCTGGGTGACCCGGGACGGCACCGACGTGCTGATCTCCACCGAGCAGGGGCGCCGCAAGCAGCGGAACATCTCCCGCGACGCGCGCGTCGGGCTGACCGTCTTCGACACGGCCAACCCCTTCGTGTACGTCGAGATCCGCGGCACGGCCACCGTCACCGAGGACACGGGTCGCGAGATCGCCGTCCGGATCTCGGAGGAGTACCTGGGGCCGGGCGCCGGCAAGGAGTACGCCGATGCCCCGGCCGAGAACGTCCGCCTCGTCGTGCGCATCACCCCGACCAAGGTGCTCGGCAACGCGACCAAGGCCGGCTAGCCGCTGCCGCAGTCACTGCCGCTTCCGCTTCCGCGGTCGCGGAACCGGTCGTGGTCACGGCAGCTGCGGACGGACCTCCGACCAGGCGTCGACCGCCGCCGCGAGCGGGTCGCCTTCCGCGAGGTGGGGCCGTACGAGGGCCATCCAGGGCAGCAGGAGCTTGATGCGCCGCAGGTGCTGGATGCGCGGTCGCGGCAGGTCGCGCCAGGTGCGGGCCTCCGCGGCCGCCTCCGCCGGGGTCAGGTCGATCAGTGCCAGCGCGTCCCGGCACAGGGCCGCCGGGTCGCCGCCGCGGCCCGGGCCGAACTGCCCCATCAGGTAGCCCCGTACGGCGGCCGCCTCGACCGCGCGGTCCAGCGCGTGCGAGCCCTCCCAGTCCGCCTTGCGGTGCGTCGCGGCCAGCGCCACCCGGCCCCAGCGCAGCCGGGTCTCCTCGGGCAGCCGGTCCTCCTGCATCCGGCCCACGGCCAGCGTCCGCAGGGTCAGCGGATGCGGCTCGTCCAGCAGCGGCGGGTCGGTGGCCAGCCAGGCCTCGATGTCCTCCAGCGCGTGCCCGCCGGGCGGGACGGCGGTCAGCACCTGCCCCCGGGTGAGCAGCGCGACCAGGGCGCCGGTGAGGTGGACCTTGGCCACGTGCCCCGCGTCGAAGAAGGCCACCGTGCGCCCGTAGCGCTCGATCCGCCGCAGCCCGAGCCGCAGTTCCCCGACGGCGTAGACCTGCCCGGCGCGCGCGACCCCGCCGAGGCAGCGGACCACGCACACGCCGCCCGTGACGTCGGCCTCCTCGACGGAGTACACCTGCAACTCGGCGATGGCCACTCCGGCCCCCCTTCCCCGGCCGGGAGGCTACCCCCTGCCGGTGTCAGGGCGCCCCCCGGAGCCCGACCCGGACACGGCTCACGTGCGAACCGGCCGCCGAGAAGCGGATGGAGCCCGTCCCGCTGACCACCGCCACCTGCCGCCGGCCCCGGGGCGTCCCGGCGATGCGGACCGTACGCCCGGCTTCCGCGGGGATCCCCGAGATCCGCAGGTCCCGCACCCCGGTGAACACCATCGAGAAGTACAGGGTGTTGTACGCCCTCCCGGGCTCCCCCCACTCCGGCAGGGGGTGGTCGGGGAGCCGGTCGGTCTCGAAACCGAAGGTGACGGAGGTGTCCCGCTCGTCGATGTGGACGTCGTAGAGGTCGCAGGAGCCCAGCTCGGGCGGGACCTCGTAGAGCGCTGCCCAGCGCGGCCGGGCGTTCATCCCAGGGCCCGTCCGTAGTAGGTGTTCTCGTACGTCGGCGGCACCGTCGGGTAGCGGCGGTTCCAGAACGCGTTCGTACGGTGGTGCGGGCCGTCGTCGGCGCCGTCCGCGGAGCGGGTGAAGACGCTCAGCGTGCCCGCCGACACCGACGCGTTCGCCGTGAACGAGACGTCCGCGCCCGGCGCCGTGATCCGTACGGCCAGCCGGTGCCGGGGCAGGGCGGTGAGGGCGATGCCGGCCGTGACGGGAGGCTCCCAGCCCGCCATCTCGAAGTCCTCCACGTGCGAGAAGGCGAGCTGGCACTGCGCGGTGTCCCCCGGTTGGCCGCCGGCCCAGCGGTCCGGGTACCTCGGCAGGTCGAGGCGCAGGACGACGCTCGCAGCCCAGCCGTCCAGATGGACCGACCGCAGCCGGACGCCGGTGAGCTCGGGCACCTCGTCGTAGTACGGCGCGAAGACGTCGCCGTTGGCGACGAACCGGTCCCATCCCACGGCTACGCGTCCGGCTCCAGGACCAGCCGGATCTCCGTGACCTCGTAGCCGGCGCGGTCGAACGCGGCGGCCATCGGGGCGTTGACGGTGTCCGTGGTCGCGGTGATGCGCTCGGCGCCGGCGGCCGCGTGGAAGCGGGTGATCTCCGCCAGCACCTCGTCGATCAGGCCGCGGCCGCGCTGTTCCGGGACGACGCCCAGGTACCCGACGTTGCGGTGGTACGGGGTCGCCGACGGGACGGCCAGGCCGGCGAGGGTGCCGTCCGGCAGCTCGGCCAGCCGCCACCAGGAGCGCTCGCCGGGGCAGTCGAGGTAGAACCCGATGTCCTCGCGGGCGAGTTGCTCGGCGTCCATCGAGCGGAGCTCGGTGCGGGTGTGCACGTCCAGGCTGCCCGCGGACAGCCGGGCGAAGGCGTCGAGGAACTCCTCGTCGGTGCCCTCGCGGAAGACCAGCCGGCCGGTCGGCTCGGCGGTCCCGGCGGCCGGGGTCCACTCGTAGCGCAGCCGCTCGATCTCCCGGGTCAGCCCCGCCTCGTACGCGGCCTTCCGGCGCCAGGCGGCGGCGTCGACGAGCTCGGGGCGGGTCCGCCAGTCGCCGGGCAGCGAGATGTTGTAGAGCGGGCGGTTGCCGAAGGCCCCGTGCCCGGCGGCGAGCAGCCCGGCGGCGAGCGCGGCCGGGTCGGCGACGGAGTCCCGTACCTGGAGGCAGTCGAGCGCGATGGGCCGCTCGCTGTCGGCGCGGCCCCACCACAGCGCGCGGCCCAGGACCTCGCCGTCCTCGTCCTCGGCGAACCAGATCCATTCGGGCCGGAACTGGTTCCCGGCGAGCTCCTCGCGGATCTTCTCGGCGGACAGGGCCCCGACGGGCCCGTCGGCCGGGTAGGAGAGGGCGCGGTCGATGTCGGCGGGGTCTGCGGTGGCAGCGCGGAATCTCATGTCGGTGATCATCGCCGAGGAACCGTGCGCCCGGCCAGGGCTTTGACCGCCCACGCCGGAGCCCCCCTCGCGGTGCGGTGGCGAGGGGGGCTTCGGGTGCCGGACTACGGCCGGGTGCCGCTACGGCCGGGTGCCGCTACGACCAGGTGACGAGGCGGCGCGGGTGTTCCAGGACGGCCGCGATGTCCGCCAGGAACTTCGAGCCGAGCTCACCGTCGATGAGGCGGTGGTCGAACGACAGCGCCAGGGTGGTGACGTGGCGCGCCTTCACCTTGCCCTTGTGGACCCACGGCTGGAGCTTGATCGCGCCGACCGCGAGGATCGCGGACTCGCCGGGGTTCAGGATGGGCGTACCGGTGTCGACGCCGAAGACGCCGACGTTGGTGATGGTGATGGTGCCGTTCTGCATGTCGGCCGGGGAGGTCTTGCCTTCGCGGGCCGTGGCGACCAGCTCGGACAGGGCCGTCGACAGCTCGCCGAGGGTCTTGGTGTGAGCGTCCTTGATGTTCGGGACGATCAGACCGCGCGGGGTGGCCGCCGCGATGCCCAGGTTGACGTAGTGCTTGAGCACGATCTCCTGGGCCGCCTCGTCCCAGGACGCGTTGACGTCCGGGTTGCGGCGGATGGCCACCAGCACCGCCTTGGCGATGAGCAGCAGCGGGTTGATCCGCAGACCGGCGAGGTCCGGATCGTCCTTGAGCTCCTGGACCAGCTTCATCGTGCGGGTCACGTCGAAGGTGATGAACTCGGTGACGTGCGGCGCGGTGAAAGCGGAGCCGACCATCGCCTGGGCGGTGACCTTGCGGACGCCCTTGACCGGGATACGGGTCTCCCGGGCCTCCCGGGCCGCCGGTGCCTCCGGCTGGACGGGTACCGACACGGCCGGAGCCGGCGCGGGCAGCGCCGCCTGCGGGGCGATCGCGGCCGCCGCGGCGGCGTGCACGTCCTCGCGGGTCACGACCCCGCCCTCCCCGGTGGGTACCACGGAGGCCAGGTCGATGCCGAGGTCCTTGGCGAGCTTGCGCACCGGCGGCTTCGCCAGCGGGCGCTCCCCGACGGCGTGGCCGCCGCCGTTGCCGTTCAGCCCGGCGGCGGCCGGAGCCGCCTCCGGCTGGGCCGGTACGGCCGGCAGGGCCACCGCGGCGGTGCCGTTCTGCGCGGCCGCCGCGCCCGGCACGGCCTTGCGCGGGCGGCGCTTCGTCGAGGCCTGGGAGACCCCGTAGCCGACCAGGACGGGCTGGCGGGCGGCGGCGGCCGGCTCCTCGGCGGCCTCGGCCGGAGCCGACGCCGGGGCCGGGGCCTGAGCTGCCACAGGAGCCTCGACGGCGGCGGCAGCCGCGGGGGCCTCCGCCGCACCCGTCTGCACCGAGATGATCACCTGGCCGACATCGACCGTGGTGCCCTCCTCGAACAGCAGCGCGTGCACGACCCCGTCGAACGGGATCGGCAGCTCCACGGCCGCCTTCGCCGTCTCGACCTCGCAGACGACCTGCCCGTCGGTGACCGTGTCACCCGGCTGGACGTACCACTTGAGGATCTCGGCCTCGGTGAGGCCCTCGCCCACATCGGGCATCTTGAATTCGCGGATCGTCACGGGAACGCTCTCCTCAGTACGCAAGCGAGCGGTCGACGGCGTCGAGCACCCTGTCCAGGCCCGGCAGGTACTCGTCCTCCAGGCGGGCCGGCGGGTACGGGGCGTGGAATCCGCCCACGCGCAGCACCGGCGCCTCCAGGTGGTAGAAGCACCGCTCCGTGATGCGGGCGGCGATCTCCGCGCCCGTGCCCAGGAACACCGGGGCCTCGTGGACGACCACGAGCCGGCGGGTCTTCTCCACGGAGGTCTGCAGCCCGTCGAAGTCGATCGGGGACATCGAGCGCAGGTCCACGACCTCCACCGACTTGCCCTCCTCGGCCGCCGCGGCCGCCGCCTCCAGGCAGACCTTCACCATCGGGCCGTACGCCGCCAGGGTGATGTCCGAGCCCTCCCGCGCCACCCGCGCCGCGTGCAGGGCGTCCGGGATCGCGTCGGTGTCGACCTCGCCCTTGTCCCAGTAGCGCCGCTTCGGCTCGAAGAAGATCACCGGGTCGTCGCTGAGGATCGCCTGCTGGAGCATCCAGTACGCGTCGCTCGCGTTCGAGGGCGAGACCACCTTCAGGCCCGGGACGTGCGCGAACAGCGTCTCCGGGGACTCCGAGTGGTGCTCGACCGCGCCGATGCCGCCCGCGTAGGGGATGCGGATGACGACCGGCATCTTGATCTTGCCCAGGGAGCGGGCGTGCATCTTCGCGAGCTGCGTGACGATCTGGTCGTACGCGGGGAACACGAAACCGTCGAACTGGATCTCGACCACAGGGCGGTAGCCGCGCAGCGCGAGCCCGATCGCCGTGCCGACGATGCCCGACTCGGCGAGCGGGGTGTCGATGACCCGCTCCTCGCCGAAGTCCTTCTGCAAGCCGTCGGTGATCCGGAAGACACCGCCCAGCTTGCCGACGTCCTCGCCCATGATCAGGACCTTCGGGTCCTGCTCCAGGGCCTTGCGCAGCGAATCGTTGAGCGCCTTCGCGATGGTGAGCTTCTGTACGGCCATGACGGTCACTCCCCGCCTTCGAAGGAAGCGAGGTAGGCGGCGAACTGGGCGCGCTCCTCGTCGACGAGCGCGTGCCCGTCCGCGTAGACGTTCTCGAAGATCGCCATGGTGTCCGGGTCGGGCATGGCGCGCACGACCTCGCGCACCCGCTTGCCCAGCGCCTCGCTCTCGACCTCCAGGGCCTCGAAGAAGGCCTCGTCGGCCCCGCCGCTCGCCAGCAGGTACGTCTTCAGGCGCAGGATCGGGTCCTTCGCCTCCCAGGCCTGGGTCTCCTCGTCCCGCCGGTACTTCGTCGGGTCGTCCGAGGTGGTGTGCGCGCCCATGCGGTACGTGAACGCCTCGACCAGGGTCGGGCCCTCGCCCGCGCGGGCCCGCGCCAGCGCCCAGCGGGTGACCGCGAGGCAGGCCAGGACGTCGTTGCCGTCCACGCGGACGCCCGGGAAGCCGAAGCCCTGGGCGCGCTGGTACAGCGGCACGCGCATCTGGCGCTCGGTCGGCTCGGAGATCGCCCACTGGTTGTTCTGGCAGAAGAACACCACGGGGGAGTTATAGACGGCCGAGAAGGTGAACGCCTCGGCGACGTCACCCTGGCTGGACGCGCCGTCGCCGAAGTAGGCGATGACCGCGGAGTCCGCGCCGTCCTTGGCCACACCCATCGCGTAACCGGTCGCGTGCAGCGTCTGCGAGCCGATCACGATCGTGTACAGGTGGAAGTTGTTGGTGTTCGGGTCCCAGCCGCCGTGGTTCACGCCGCGGAACATGCCGAGCAGGTTCGTCGGGTCGACGCCGCGGCACCACGCCACACCGTGCTCGCGGTACGTCGGGAACACGTAGTCGTCGTCGCGCAGGGCGCGGCCGGAGCCGATCTGGGCGGCCTCCTGGCCGAGCAGCGAGGCCCACAGGCCCAGCTCGCCCTGGCGCTGGAGGGCGGTCGCCTCGCCGTCGAAGCGGCGGGTCAGGACCATGTCGCGGTAGAGCCCGCGCAGGTCCTCGGTGGTGATGTCCTCGACGAAGGAGAGGAACTCCGCGGCGTCGGGATTGTCCGCTGCGTTGACCCGTTCTCCCTCGGGCGTCAGCAGCTGTACGAGCTGGGGCTCGGCGTTCTGCGCGGTGGCGACAGCCTTGGCAGCGGGGGCCTTGGCGGCGCTCGCCGCGCCTGCCGCCCGCTTGGTGCCGCTGCTGCGTCGCGGCTTGCGCGCGGCAGTGCTCTCCACGGTCACGTGTTGCTCCTCCGTCGGTCCGGCTCCCGGGTTCTCCGGGGTCCAGTGCGGCTCACCCGGATCTGTACCAGCGCACAAGGGTGGGTGCGCGTCGTGTACGGATTCAGGCGTGACAGGTGCCCCGGCAAGTGCCCTGCGCAATGCACGTTACCCAGTGCGCCGCATAACTGCGAAACCCCACTTGACCTGCGTTTTTGCTTGGATTTCCAAGTAAATCCGCCGGGCGGGGAACAACCACTGGTCACAGCCTTGCAGGGGGCCGGAACAACGGCACGTTATCCCGGGTAACGACGTCAGGGAAGGGGTGAGTGTGTGAAACTGAGTTCGTGCGCGAAGACGGAAAAATCAAGGTATTCCTCCTGGACGACCATGAAGTGGTACGTCGGGGTGTCCATGAGCTCCTTTCGGTCGAAGAGGACATCGAGATCGTCGGCGAGGCCGGTACCGCCTCGGACGCCCTGGTCCGCATCCCCGCCACCCGTCCCGACGTGGCCGTGCTCGACGTGCGCCTGCCGGACGGCAGCGGGGTCGAGGTCTGCCGCGAGGTGCGCTCCCAGGACGAGGACATCAAATGCCTGATGCTGACGTCGTTCGCCGACGACGAGGCGCTGTTCGACGCGATCATGGCCGGGGCCTCGGGGTACGTGCTCAAGGCGATCCGCGGCAATGAGCTGCTCAGCGCCGTACGGGACGTCGCGGCCGGCAAGTCGCTGCTGGACCCGGTCGCCACGGCGCGGGTGCTGGAGCGGCTGCGCGACGGCAAGAACGGCAAGGGCGACGACCGCCTGGCCAACCTCACCGAGCAGGAGCGGAAGATCCTCGACCTGATCGGCGAGGGCCTGACCAACCGCGTCATCGGCGAGCGGCTGCACCTGGCCGAGAAGACCATCAAGAACTACGTCTCCAGCCTGCTGTCCAAGCTGGGCATGGAGCGCCGCTCCCAGGCCGCGGCGTACGTGGCCCGGCTGCAGGCCGAGAAGCGCGCCTGAGCCCTCGTACGGCGCGACCCGGCCGTACGGCGCGGACTGACGCGGCGAGGACTGACTCGCCGGGGACTGGCTCGCCGGGGACTGGCTCGCCGGGGCCTGACGCGGCGGGGCCACGCGGCGGGGCCCGACCTTCCCGTTCCACCGCAGGGGCCGATCACTCGGGACCAACGTCCCCGATCATCGGGGCGGCCTCCTCTTTTCGGCCGAGGCATCTGTACCGGAGAGTGGACGCATGTCTCCGGAGGACCTCCACGCCATCGAACTGCTGCGCCGGGTGCCGTACGGCAGGGTGGCCACCAGCATGCGCGCGCTGCCCTTCCTCGCCCTCGCCCGCCACATCGTGGTGGACGGCGACGTCGTGCTGAGAATGCACGCGGGCTTCGGCCACCACCAGGCGTGCAACGGCAGCGTGGTGGCCTACGGCGCCGACAACTTCAATTCCGCGGACCCCCGCCTGTGGTCCGTCCAGTTCACCGGAACGGCCCGGATCGTCGAGCCGACCACCCGGGAACTGGAACTGTTCGGGCCCGGTCCGCATTTCGTGGACGGCGCGGTCTTCGACCCCGTCTACATGCGAATCGAGCCCCAGTTCGTCACCGTGCACTCCCTGGCCGGAAATCCGGACAGGGAGTATCAGCACGCCCTCTGAGCTGCGAACTCCCCTACTGATCTTCCAGGGGGTTATTCGGCGGGTCCACCGGCGGGCTCACGCTCTTCGACGGAGACGACGACTTCGACGGGGACTTCGACGGACTGTTCGACGGCGAGGTCGACGGGCTGGTCGAAGGCGAAGTGGACGGGCTGGTGCTCGGGGTGAACTTGCTGCTGCGGCTCGGCGACGGTACGTGCTCCTCCGACGAACGCGTCGACGGCGCCTCCTGCGAGGGCAGGCTCTGCTGCTCGGACGGAGTGCTCTGCTGGCCGCTCGAAGAACTCTGGACGGCGGGCGGAGTGCTGTCGTCCTTGTTCTTGTCCGACATCGAGTTGACGGCGTACGCCACGCCGCCCGCGATCGCGACGATCGCCAGCACCGCGAACAGCCACAGCTTCCAGCGGCTGCTGCCGCGGTCGTCGTAGCCGCCGTACCCGTCGTGGCCGCCCTGCCCGCCGCCGTGGCCGTGGTTGTCGTACCCGCCCCCGCCGGGGAAGGCCGAGCCGTCGTCCGGGTTCAGCGGCGGCACCATCGCCTGCTGGAACTGCGAGGTCGTGGCGTGCGCCGCGTACGGCTGCTGCCCGCCGGTCTGGCCCATCGGCATCGCCGTGGTCTGCGCCGCCCCGCCGCGCCCGTGCGGCAGGGCCATGGTGACCGGACCGGTGTTCCAGGTGCCCGTGTTCGCACCCTGGTCGTGCAGCATCTGGAGCGCGTACTGGACCAGCCCGCGCATCTCCTCGGCGCTCTGGAACCGGTCGTCCGGGTCCTTGGCGAGGGAGCGCATGACGAGCCCGTCGAGCTCCTGCGGGATGTGGTGGCCCTCCGGCAGCTGCGAGGGCGGAACCGGAGCGTCCTGCACGTGCTGGTAGACCACTGACAGCGGGGTCTCGCCGGTGAACGGGGGCCGCAGCGCGAGCAGTTCGTACAGCAGGCAGCCGGTCGCGTACAGGTCGGAGCGGTGGTCCACCGCCTTGCCGAGCGCCTGCTCGGGCGACAGGTACTGCGGGGTGCCCATGACCATGCCGGTCTGGGTCATCGTCGACTGGGCGCCGTGCAGGGCGCGCGCGATGCCGAAGTCCATGACCTTGACCGCGCCGGTCTCGGTGATGATGACGTTCGCGGGCTTGATGTCGCGGTGCACGATGCCGTGCTGGTGCGAGTACGCGAGGGCTTCGAGCACACCGGAAGTGATGATGAGCGCCTGCTCGGGGCCCGGGGCCTCGGCGCTGATCAGCAGATCACGGATGGTGCGGCCCTCGACCAGCTCCATGACGATGTACGGGACGGTATTGGGGCCGACCTTGTCCTCGCCGGAGTCGTACACGGCGACGACGGCGTGGTGGTTGAGCCCGGCGACCGACTGCGCCTCACGCGTGAAGCGGGCCTTGGAGACCGGGTCCTCCGCCAGGTCGGCGCGCAGCAGCTTCACGGCGACGGTCCGGCCCAGCCGGACGTCCTCGGCGGCGAACACCTCCGCCATGCCGCCGCGGCCCAGGCGGTGGGTGAGCCGGTAGCGGCCGTCGCCGACCAGGCCGCCGGCGCCCCAATGCTCAGGACCCTCGGCCATCCCGGCGCCGTTTCCCTCGGGTTCGGGTGCCATCAGTCCTCGCCGTCGTCTCTCTCGGCCGCCGCTCAGCGGTAGGTCCTTTTCGGGTGCTCCGATGAACGCTACAGCCTCGGAACAGGTCACCGTTCGGACAATGGCGCGCCGTGGCCCCGCGGTCACGGAACGGGCACCTGGCTTGACGTGTGCTTGCCCTCCGGCAGACTGGGCGCCACATGCGCTCAGCCAGAGGCGTTGGGACACATCCCGAGGGGAAGCAACAGTCATGAGCCAGGACGGCACTCAGGGCCAGTACGCGGGCGGCTCTCTGGCCGGTGGCCGTTACCAGCTAAGGGACTTGCTGGGTGCGGGCGGTATGGCGTCCGTCTACTTGGCGTACGACTCGGCGCTCGACCGGCAGGTCGCCATCAAGACCCTGCACAGCGATCTCGGGCGGGAGCAGTCCTTCCGCGAGCGCTTCCGCCGTGAGGCGCAGGCTGTTGCGAAACTGTCGCACACGAACATCGTCTCGGTATTCGATACCGGCGAGGGTGAAGTGACGTTCAGCGGTCCCGGGGCGGGCGACGCCGCGGTGATGCCGTACATCGTCATGGAGTACGTGGAGGGCCAGCCCCTCGGCTCGGTCCTGGAGGCGGACATCCGCCAGTACGGGGCGATGCCGGCCGACAAGGCGCTGAAGGTGACGGCCGACGTGCTGGCCGCCCTGGAGGTCAGCCACGAGATGGGCCTGGTCCACCGCGACATCAAGCCCGGCAACGTGATGATGACCAAGCGCGGCCTGGTCAAGGTGATGGACTTCGGCATCGCCCGCGCCATGCAGTCGGGGGTCACCTCGATGACGCAGACCGGCATGGTCGTCGGCACCCCCCAGTACCTGTCGCCCGAGCAGGCGCTGGGGCGCGGGGTCGACGCCCGGTCCGACCTGTACTCGGTCGGCATCATGCTGTTCCAGCTGCTGACCGGCCGGATCCCGTTCGACGCGGACTCGCCGCTGGCCATCGCGTACGCGCACGTGCAGGAGGAACCGGTCGCTCCGTCCTCCATCAACCGCTCGGTCTCCCCGGCGATGGACGCGCTGGTGGCGCGGGCCCTGAAGAAGAACCCGAACGAGCGCTTCCCCACGGCCTCCGCCATGCGCGACGAGGTCGCGCGGGTGATGTCGGCCGGTCAGACCGGGGCGCCGGCGATCGTGCCCGGCACGCACGCGGGCGGCAGCGGGGCGGGCGTGGGCTCGGCCGTGTTCCCGCCGGTGGACTCCGGGTTCCAGGCGCCGCCGGCGCAGAGCCTGCAGCAGCCGTACGCGCCGTCCCCGTACGCGCCGCACACCCCGCCGCCGGTGCCGCAGCAGCACGGGCAGGGCGGGTACGCGTACCCGCCGCAGCAGCAGCCGGTCTCGCACCAGCAGTACGCGCCGCAGACGCCGCCGCCGTTCACCATCTCGCCGGCGGGCTCCACGACCCCGTCCGGCGGGGGCGGTGACAAGCGGAACACGCCGGTGATCGTCGGGGCGATCGTGGTGGCGCTCCTGGCCGTCGGCGGTCTGATCGCGGCGATCTCGATGAACGGCGACGGAGACAAGGGCAAGACCGGCGACACGGCCGCCTCTCCCGGGGCCTCCGCGGCCGCCTCGGGCTCGGCCAAGAGCGGCTTCAAGGGTCCGGACACCTCGCGCACGATCGACGCGGCCAAGTGCAAGGACCCGAGCAAGCACTACACCGACTCCACCAAGTACACGGCGCCCGACCTGCGCTACAAGAACCTGCTCTCGGTCAAGGCGTGCATCCAGGCCTCCGGCGGCAAGTACAAGATCGTCGACAAGGACGAGGCCGTGTACGGCAAGGACACCGTGCTGGACCAGAGCCCGCGCCCCGGGGACAAGATCGAGAAGGAAGGCACGGAGTACACGCTGACCGTGTCGACCGGCAATCCGGAGTAGCTCCCCTCGCGGCAGGAGCACGCCCCTCTCGCGGTACGGGCAGGCCCCCTCGCGCTACGGGCGGGCCTCCTCACGACACGGGCGGCCCTCTTCACGACACACCCGGCATCCCGGGCGACCCTGATGGGCCGCCCGGGATGCCGGTTTTGCCCCATTATGTGAACCTGAGCACAACATCTCGGCTGCTCGGGACGGGAGGGGCTCCCCGTGACTCAACGCCTCCGCGCGCAGCGCTGGCTGGCCGGGGCCGCAGTGGCCGCCGCCGCGCTGTCTCCCGCCGCCCCCGCCTCGTCCGCCTGGTCCGCCGCCGCCTCGTCCCCGGCCGGTCACGTCGCGGCGGTCCGGCCCCTCACCGCGGCCCTCCCCGGCCGGGCTCCCGCCGCCGCGCCGGAGACCGGCGATCCCGACGCCGACCCCGTGGCCGACGTACCGCACGAGGCGTACGAGGAGCTCGCCGGCAGCGCCGCCGGAGTCGGCCGGGAGCGGCCCGGACGACCCGCCGCCGAGCCCGCGAACCCCGAGACGGTGCTCGCCGCCCGCCCCCTCCCGGCACGCCCGCGCCACCGGCCGGCCAGTCCGCGGCCGGTCCCCCCGCCCCCGCCGAGCCCCCCGCCCGTGGTCACCGCGATCGGCACCGGGCCGAACGAGCGCGCCGCCGACCTGGCCGCGCACATACTGCCGCTCGGCACCGGATTCGCCCTGATGGGACTGGGTCTGGGCTACCTCGGGATGCGGCTGCGCAAGGGCCTCTGACGTCCCCGCACCCCCGTCCCCAGCCGGAGGCCGGGCCGCCCGTCCCCCTTCCGGCCTACACCTCAGGACGGTTGCGCGGGCCTGCATACTCGGTATACATACTGAGTATGTCGATCCGCCACGGCCTCCTCGCCCTGCTGGAAAGGGGTCCTCGGTACGGCTCTCAGCTGCGTACCGAGTTCGAATCCCGCACCGGCTCCACCTGGCCGCTCAACGTCGGGCAGGTGTACACCACCCTCGCCCGCCTGGAACGCGACGGCCTCGTCGCACCCGGCGGCGAAGACGCCGCCGGGCACACCCTCTACGCCATCACCGATTCCGGACGCGCCGAACTGCACCAGTGGTACGAGCGCCCCGTCGACCGCACCAACCCGCCCCGTGACGAGCTGTCCATCAAGCTCGCCATGGCCGTGGGCGCCCCCGGCGTGGACATCCGCGCCGTCATCCAGGCCCAGCGGCACGCCACGATCAAGGCGATGCAGGACTACACCCGGCTCAAGGCGCAGGCGCTCGCCGCGATCGAGAGCGGGAAGTCCCGCGAACGCGACGACGTGGCCTGGCTGCTGGTCCTGGAGCAGCTGATCTTCCAGACCGAGGCCGAAGCCCGCTGGCTCGACCACTCGGAAGCCCGCCTCATACGGCTCTCCCTGCCGGCCGACCGGAGAGCCGCTCCCGACCCGCCCCAGGCCACAGACGGCGGCGCCGCCGCCGACCCCGCGGCCGCCGCCGCACCGAAGTCCCACGCCTTCCGCACGCCGCGGGGCTGAAGCCACCACCGTCCCAGGGGGGACCTCCATGCCCGACCAGCAGTCCGCACCCCACATACCGTCCGAACGGCCGGTGCTCCAGCTCCAAAAGCTCGTCCGCACGCACGGCAGCGGCGCCACCGAGGTGCACGCCCTGCGCGGCATCGACCTGTCCGTCTACCCCGGCGAACTCGTCGCCGTCATGGGCCCCTCCGGTTCCGGCAAGTCCACGCTGCTGACCCTGGCCGGCGGGCTCGACACGCCCACCAGCGGCCACGTCATCGTCGAGGGCACCGACATCACCACCGCGAGCCGCAAGCAGCTGGCCGCGCTGCGCCGCCGCAGCATCGGGTACGTCTTCCAGGACTACAACCTGATCCCGGCCCTCACCGCCGCCGAGAACGTGGCACTGCCCCGGGAACTCGACGGGACCTCCGCCCGCAAGGCCCGCGTCTCGGCGCTGGCCGCCCTGGAGGAGATGGGCCTCGGGCAGCTCGCCGACCGCTTCCCCGACGAGATGTCCGGCGGCCAGCAGCAGCGCGTGGCCATCGCCCGCGCCCTTGTCGGCGACCGCCGCCTGGTCCTCGCGGACGAGCCCACCGGCGCGCTCGACTCCGAGACCGGCGAATCCGTCCTCGCCCTGCTGCGCTCGCGCTGCGACGCGGGCGCCGCCGGCATCCTCGTCACCCACGAACCGCGGTTCGCCGCCTGGGCGGACCGCGTGGTCTTCCTGCGCGACGGCAGCGTGGTCGACGAGACCCTGCGCAGCGAGGCCGATTCCCTGCTCTCCGGGCAGGCCGGCCGGTGAAGTCCTCGTACCACGGGTGGATCGCGGCCATCCGGATCGCCCGCCGCGACGCCTGGCGCGCCAAGGGCCGCAGCGCCCTCGTCCTCGCGATGATCGCCCTGCCGATCGTCGGCGTGAGCGCCGCCGACCTCACCACGCGCAGCGCCCAGCTCTCCCCCGAGCAGAAGGTCTCCCGTGCGATCGGCGCGGCCGACGCCCGGCTGAAGGACTCGGAGCTGAGCGGGCCCGTCTACCAGGACGTCGAGGGCAGGAACTCCACGCCCGTCGGCGGCTACGACAAGTACAACCCCCGGTCCGAGAAGGATCCCCGGCTCCTGACCTCCGCGATCCCGGCGGGCGCCCAGTCCCTCAAGGACAGTACGGCGCACAGCAAGATCCGTACGCGGTACGGCCTGTTGGAAACCGATCTGCGGGAGATCGACGCGGCCAGCCCGCTGGTCAAGGGCATGATCGAGATGAAGCGCGGCCGGCTGGCCCAGGAGGCGGGCGAGGTCGTCACCACGACCGCCTTCCTGAAGGAGTCCGGGTTCTTCGTGGGCTCCGAGTTCCGCGCGCGCGGCTCGGACACCTGGTACCGGATCGTGGGCGCGTACGAGCTGCCCTCCGACCTCAACAAGACCGAGATCCTCGCCCCGCCCGGCACCCTGCTGGCCCCGCTCGACAAGGCCTTCCAGGCCGCCGGGGTCCCCGGAGTGGTCGCCACCGACACCTACCTGGTGAAGATCGGCGGCGATGGTTTCACGTGGAACATGGTCAAGGCGCTCAATACGAAGAGCGTGCAGGTCGTCTCCCGCGCCGTGCAGCTCGACCCGCCCGCCGAGTCCGACGTGCCGTACATCGTCCAGCAGAAAGAACTCGGCTACTACCAGCCGGACAACGGGCTCCCGGCCACCGAAGTGGCCGTCCTGGCCACGGTCGTCGGCCTCGCGATGCTGGAGATCTGCCTGCTGGCCGGACCCGCGTTCGCGGTCGGCGCCCGGCGCTCGCGCCGCCAGCTCGGCCTGGTCGGCGCCAACGGCGGCGACCGGCGCCACATCCGGGCCATCGTGCTCTCCGGCGGCCTCGTCATCGGGGCCGCGGCCGCCGTCACCGGCACCGTCATCGGCATCGCCCTCACCGTGGGGCTGCGGCCGGTGCTGGAGGAGTATCTCGGCGCCCGCTTCGGCGGCTTCACGCTGCGCCCCCTGGAGATCCTCGGCATCGCCCTGCTCGCCGTCGTGACCGGCCTGCTGGCCGCGGTCGCCCCGGCCGTCACGGCCTCCCGGCAGACCGTGCTGGCCTCGCTGACCGGCCGTCGCGGGGTCCGCCGGGCCAACCGGGTGCTGCCCGTCCTCGGCCTGATCGCCCTCGCCGCCGGCGCCGCGATCGCCCTCTACGGCACGGCCTCCCGGATGGGCTCCACCGTCGTCGCGGGCGGCAGCGCCATCGCCGAGCTCGGCATCGTCGCCCTCACCCCGGTGCTGGTCGGCCTGTTCGGGCGGCTCGGGCGCTGGCTGCCGCTGTCGCCGCGGCTCGCGCTGCGCGACGCCGTACGCAACCGGGGCCGTACGGCTCCCGCCGTGGCCGCCGTACTGGCCGCCGTCGCCGGAACCGTCGCGGTGGCCACGTACCAGCACAGTGCGGAGATCCAGGCCCGCCACGAGTACATCGCCGATCTCCCGGACGGCGCCGGGGTGGTGTCGATCCACGAGCTCGGCCGCAGCAAGGACATGCCCGCCGTCCGCGAGGCCCTGACACAGGAACTCCCGCTCTCCGTACGGGCGGACGTGGACTACATCTCGTACGGCAAGCCCGGCTGCGAGCGCTTCACCGGCCCCGAAGGCTGCGGCCGGGCCGAGATCATGCGGCCCAAGGAGCAGCGCTGCCCGCTCTACGAGGCCAAGGACGGGATCGACTCGTTCAGCCCCGCGGAGAAGAAGACGCTGCGCAAGGACCCGCGGTGCACGTACAACCGGCACTCCGTGCAGTTCGCCGTGGTCGTCGCCGACGAGAAGCTGATGGCGGCGCTCGCGGTCACCGATCCGGGCGCGGTGTCCGCCCTGAAGGAGGGCAAGGGCGTCTCCTTCGACAAGCGCAACGTCAAGGACGGCAAGGTCACCGTCCGCCTGATCGACAACAAGCAAGACGTCTTCGAGCCGGGGGTCGACCCGAAGGGGGAGGACAAGGTCTTCGCCGTCCATCAGACTCCCGACACCGCCGAGGGGTACGGCCTGGAGCTCGTCCTGCCGCCCGGCACGGCCAAGAGCGCCGGACTGACCACCCTGCCGTTCGCCTCGTACTTCACCCTGGACGGCACGGCCACCAGCCGGCAGAAGCAGCGGGTGGCCGCGCGGATCGACCAGATCGGGGTGGAGGCCCCCGTCACCATCGAGGCCGGCTACCAGGCCCAGGCCGACATCACGATGCTGGCTCTGACCCTCTTCGCGGGCCTGGTCACCATCGGCGCGGCCGGCATCGCCACCGGACTCGCGCAGGCCGATGCCGAGGCCGATCTGAAGACCCTGGCGGCGGTCGGCGCCCCTCCGCGGGTGCGGCGCACACTCAGCGGCTTCCAGTGCGGGGTGGTGGCCCTGATGGGCGTGGTCCTGGGCTCGGCGGCGGGCATCCTGCCGGCGGTCGGCCTGCGGATGGTCCAGCGGCGGGAGACGGAACACCTCATGGAGATGGCCGGCGACGCGAAAGACGCGCTGTACGTGCCGATCGCGGTGCCGTGGGAGACCCTCGGCGGGCTGCTCGTCGTGGTCCCGCTGGGCGCGGCCCTGTTGGCCGCCCTGGTCACCAAGTCCAGCGGCGCCATGGCGCGGCGCGAGGCGGGCTGACGGTCACTGTGCGTTCTCGCCCCCGTACAGGGTGGATCACGCCCGTACGGGGGCACACCGTGTGAGTAAGACGGTGTGCGAGAGAATGACGGCATGGAGATGCCGAGGAGTGAACGGTCGCAGGACAGCCCCCCGCACGGCCTGATCGTGGGACAGGACGGGATGCCGGTCGGCGGCGCCGATGACGAGTCGCGCGAGGTCCCGGTGACGGAGATGGTCGAACAGCCCGCCAAGGTCATGCGGATCGGCAGCATGATCAAGCAACTTCTGGAAGAGGTCCGCGCCGCACCTCTGGACGAGGCCAGCCGGGTCCGTCTGAAGGACATCCACGCAGCGTCCGTGAAGGAGCTGGAGGACGGTCTGGCTCCCGAACTGGTGGAGGAACTGGAGCGCCTGTCGCTCCCCTTCACCGAGGAGGCGATCCCTTCCGAGGCGGAACTGCGGATCGCCCAGGCCCAGTTGGTGGGCTGGCTGGAGGGCCTGTTCCACGGCATCCAGACGGCGTTGTTCGCGCAGCAGATGGCCGCGCGGGCCCAGCTGGAACAGATGCGCCGCGCCCTCCCGCCGGGCGCCCCGACGGACGAGGAAGACGGCCACGGCGCCATCCGCTCCGGACCGTACCTGTAAGCGCCGATGTGACATGAGACCCGGGGTCCCGGGGGCACGAGCCCCGGGACCCCGGTCCCGTTTGAGCACCTGGTAAGTGCAGCTCCCCCCAGGGGACATGGGCCGCGCATACTCGGGGGTATGACCTACGACGCGATCGTCCTGGCCGGCGGCGCCGCGAGACGACTCGGCGGCGCGGACAAACCCGCCCTCCACGTCGGCGGGCGCGCGCTCCTCGACCGCGTCCTGGACGCCTGCGCCGACGCCGCCACCACCGTCGTGGTCGGCGGCCGCCGCCCCACCGCCCGCCCGGTCCGCTGGACCCGGGAGGACCCGCCCGGCGCCGGACCCGTCGCCGCCCTGGACGCCGGCCTGCGCGCGACCACCGCCGAGCTGGTCCTCGTCCTCTCCGCCGACCTGCCGTTCCTCGACCGGGCCACGGTCCGGACGCTGCTGGACTCCACCGGAGGCGACGGCGCCCTGCTGCGCGACCCCACCGGCCGCGACCAGCCCCTCGTCGCCGCCTACCGGGCCGAACCCCTGCGCCGCGAGATCGCGCTCCTGGCGACCGAGCACGGCACCCTCTCCGGCCTCCCCCTGCGCGCCCTCACCGCCGATCTCGACCTGGCCAAAGTGACGGATTCCGCGCCACTCGCCTCCTTCGACTGCGACACCTGGGAGGATCTCGCGGTCGCCCGAGCCCGGATCAGGGAGCATGGAAGCGTGCTGGACCAATGGATCACCGCCGTCAAGACCGAGCTGGGCATCGACCTCCCCGTCGACACCAAGATCCTGCTCGACCTCGCCCGTGACGCCGCACACGGCGTCGCCCGGCCCGCCGCCCCCCTGACCACCTTCCTGGTCGGCTACGCGGCCGCCCGGGCCGAAGCCACCGGTGCCGACCCCGCCACCGCAGTAGCCGAGGCCTCCCGCAAGGCCGCCGACCTGGCCCTGCGCTGGGCCGCCGAAGCCGAGGCCGAGGCCCGAGAGAACGGCTCAGGATGACCCCCACCGACGCCGACCACGCCCTCCGGGCCCTCGACGAGGCCCTGGCCCTGGTCAGCCGCGACCCCCGCTCCGCCGAGGCCTCCGGCGGCGGCCACCGCGCCGCCTCCTGGCCCAAGGCCCGGGAGGCCGCCGTCCACGCGGGCTCCGGCATCCGGCCCCGCACCCACCGGGTCCCCCTCGCCGACGCGCTCGGCGAGGTGCTGGCCCAGTCCCTGGACGCGCTCACCGACCTGCCGTCCTTCGACAGTTCCGCCATGGACGGCTGGGCCGTCGCCGGCCCCGGCCCCTGGACCGTCCGCCCCGGCGGCGGGGTGCTGGCCGGCTCCGACCGCCCCGAGCCGCTGGCCGACGGCGAGGCCGTACGGATCGCCACCGGCGCCCGGGTCCCCGCCGACACCACCGCCGTGATCCGCAGCGAGCACTCGCGCGAGTCCGGCACCCAGCTCCATGCCGACCGGGCCGTCCTCACCGGCCAGGACATCCGCCCGCGCGGCCAGGAATGCCGCTCCGGCGACCTGCTGCTGCCCGCCGGCTCCCTCGTCACCCCCGCCGTCCTGGGCCTCGCGGCGGCCGCCGGGTACGACGAGCTCACCACCCGGCCCCGGCCCCGCGTCGAGATCCTGGTACTCGGGGACGAGCTGCTCACCGAAGGCCGCCCGCACGACGGCCTGATCCGGGACGCCCTCAGCCCCATGCTCGGCCCCTGGCTCACCCGGCTCGGCGCCGAGGTCACCGCCACCCGGCGGCTCGGCGACGACCCGGCCGGAGCCAAGGCCCTGCTGGCCGCCGTCACCGACTCGGACGCCGACCTGGTCATCACCACCGGCGGCACCGCCTCCGGCCCCGTCGACCACGTCCATCCCGTCCTGCGGGAGGCCGGCGCCGAGCTGCTGGTCGACGGGGTCGCCGTACGCCCCGGGCACCCCATGCTGCTGGCCCGGCTCGGCGACCGCACGGACGGCCGCCACCTGGTCGGCCTGCCCGGCAACCCGCTCGCCGCCGTCTCCGGGCTGCTGACCCTCGCCGAACCGCTGCTGCGCGCCCTGGCCGGCCGCCGCCAGCGGCCCCGGTACACGGTCCCGGTGCAGGGCGACGTACCCGGCCACCCGTACGACACCCGGCTCGTGCCCGTCCTGCTGACCGACGAGCACGCCGTACCGCTGCGCTACAACGGTCCCGCGATGCTGCGCGGCGTGGCCGCCGCCGACGGGCTGGCCGTCGTACCGCCGCACGGCGCGCGCGACGGACAGGACCTGGAGATCCTGGATCTGCCGTGGGTCTCCGGGGGATGTTTCACGTGAAACTTCACGGCCACGACGCGATGGCCCGCGGCGCCGACGAGAAACTCGTCTCACGGCGCATCAAACTGCCCAGGCGCGTCGTGGAGAAGCCGCTCCGGCAGGTCGGCAAACGCCTGCTGATGGCCCTGTTCGTGCTGTTCCTGACGGTCCTGATCGTGTGGCTCGACCGCGACGGGTACCACGACAACGCCAACGAGCAGGTCGACTTCCTCGACTGCGTCTACTACGCCACGGTGACCCTGTCGACGACCGGCTACGGCGACATCGTCCCCTACAGCGACAGCGCACGACTGACCAACATCCTGCTGATCACTCCCCTGCGCGTGCTGTTCCTGATCATCCTGGTCGGAACCACACTGGAGGTCCTGACCGAGAAGACCCGGGAAGAGTGGCGGCTGAACCGCTGGAGGAAGAACTTGCGTGAGCACACGGTCGTCGTCGGCTTCGGCACCAAGGGCCGCTCCGCCCTGCAGACGCTGCTGGCCACCGGCCTCCACAAGGACCAGGTCGTCATCGTGGACCCGAGCGCCAAGGTGATCGACACGGCCAACGCGGAGGGCTTCACCGGAGTGGTCGGCGATGCCACGCGCTCCGATGTCCTGCTCCGCGCCGAGCTCCAGAAGGCCCGTCAGATCGTCATCGCCACGCAGCGGGACGACACGGCCGTACTGGTCACGCTGACGGCGCGGCAGATGAACCGCGGAGCGAAGATCGTCGCGGCGGTCCGCGAGGAGGAGAACGCGCCGCTGCTGCGCCAGTCCGGCGCGGATGCCGTCATCACGAGCGCGAGCGCCGCCGGCCGGCTGCTGGGACTCTCGGTGCTGAGCCCGAGCGCGGGCACGGTGATGGAGGACCTGATCCACCAGGGCAGCGGACTGGACCTGATCGAGCGGCCCGTGCGCAAGGCCGAGGTCGGCAAGGGCGTACGGGAGATGGAGGACCTGGTGGTGAGCGTGTTGCGCGGCCACCGGCTGCTCGGGTACGACGACCCGCACGCGAGCCCGCTCCAGCTGACGGACCGTCTCATCACCATCGTGCGGGCGGCGCCGCCCTCTTCGCCGAAGGTGACGCTGGGGCCGGCGGACTAGGCCCGGAAGAGACGGCCTGGCGAACCCGCCGCGGAGTTGGCGTACCCTCCGGGCCATGCATGCGATCACCATCGAACAGCCCGGCGGCCCCGAGGCCCTCGTCTGGGCCGAGGTACCCGATCCGGTGGCCGGCGAGGGCGAGGTCCTCGTCGACGTCGCGGCGAGCGCCGTGAACCGCGCCGACATCCTCCAGCGCCAGGGGTTCTACGATCCCCCGCCCGGCGCCTCCCCCTACCCCGGCCTGGAGTGCTCGGGGCGGATCGCCGCCCTCGGCCCGGGGGTGTCCGGCTGGGCGGTGGGCGACGAGGTGTGCGCCCTGCTCGGCGGCGGCGGGTACGCGGAGCGCGTGGCCGTCCCGGCGGGCCAGCTGCTGCCGGTCCCGGCCGGCGTGGACCTGGTCACGGCGGCGGCACTGCCCGAGGTGGTCTGCACGGTGTGGTCGAACGTGTTCATGGTGGCGGGCCTGCGCCCCGGCGAGACGCTGCTGGTGCACGGCGGCTCCAGCGGCATCGGCACGATGGCGATCCAGCTGGCGAAGGCGGTGGGCGCCACGGTGGCGGTGACCGCGGGCGGCCCGGAGAAACTGGCCCGCTGCAAGGAGCTGGGCGCGGACATCCTGATCGACTACCGCGAGCAGGACTTCGTGGCGGAGCTGCGGGCCGCGACGGGCGGCGCCGGGGCGGACGTGATCCTGGACATCATGGGCGCGAAGTACCTGGCACGGAACCTGGACGCGCTGGCCGTGAACGGCCGGCTCGCGGTGATCGGGCTCCAGGGCGGGGTGAAGGCGGAGCTCAACCTGGGCGCGCTGCTGGCGAAGCGGGCGGCCATCACCGCCACCTCCCTGCGGGCGCGCCCGCTGGAGGAGAAGGCGGCCATCGTCGCCGCCGTACGGGAACACGTCTGGCCGCTGGTGGCCACGGGCCGGGTGAACCCGGTGGTCCACGGGTCGTTCCCGATGCACGAAGCGCCCGAGGCCCACCGCACGATGGAATCCAGCACCCACGTGGGCAAGCTCCTGCTGACCACCTGAACGGCCGGTCCCCGCTCATCGGGCCTCCCTCCCCACCCGGGGAGGGAGGCCCGACCGGCACCCGTTACAGCGAACGCAGCAGCACGGCCGGGGACTCGACGCAGTCCGCCACGTAGCGGAGGAAGCCGCCCGCCGTACCGCCGTCGCAGACCCGGTGGTCGAACGTCAGGGACAGCTGGACGACCTGGCGGACCGCCAGCTCACCCTGGTGGACCCACGGCTTCGCCATGATCCGGCCGACGCCGAGCATGGCCGCCTCCGGGTGGTTGATGATCGGCGTCGAGCCGTCCACACCGAACACCCCGTAGTTGTTCAGGGTGAACGTGCCCCCGGTGAGGTCGGCCGGGGCCAGTTTCCCGGCCCGGGCGAGCTCGGTCAGACGGGCGAACTCCGCCGACAGCGACTCCGGGTTGCGGGCCTGCGCGTCCCGGACCACCGGGACCACCAGCCCGCGCTCCGTCTGCGCCGCGAAGCCCAGGTGCACGGACGGCAGCCGTACGATCTCGTTCGCCGCGAGGTCCACGGTCGAGTTGAGCTCGGGGTACTTCGCCAGCGCGGCCGTGCAGATCCGGGCCAGCAGCGCCAGCACCGAGATCTTCGGGCCGCCCACGGCGTTCATCGCGGCCCGGGCCGCCATCAGCTCGGTCGCATCGGCGTCGACCCAGCACGTGGCGTCCGGGATCTCCCGGCGGCTGCGCGACAGCTTCTCGGCCACCACGCCCCGCAGGCCCTTCAGCGGCACCCGCTCGCCCGCCGGCGCGGCCGCCGCGGGGGCGCCAAGGGCGCCAGGGGCGGCGACGGGAGCCGGCTCCGGCGCCCGGAGCGCCGCCTCCACGTCCGAGCGCAGGATCAGCCCCTCGGGTCCGGATCCGCTCAGCCCGCGCAGGTCGATCCCGTGGTCCCGCGCCAGCTTGCGCACGAGCGGCGAGATCACGGCGACGGGACCGGTCGCAAGGGGAGCGGTGGCGACGGGAGCGGTCGCCGGGGGAGCGGTCGCGATGGGAGCGGGTGCGGGAGCAGCGGCACCAGCCGGCGCTGCGGAGCCAGGTCGCACCCGCCTCCGACGCGCCGTACGCGAGTGGTCCGTCCCGTAGCCGACCAGGACGTTGCCCGAGCCGGAATCCTCGGGCTCCGCCTCCGGGGCCGCCCCCGCACCCACCGCCACCGTGATCAGCGGTGCTCCGACGGGGAGTTCCGTGCCCTCCTCCCCGAACCTGGCGGTGACCACACCGCCGTACGGGCACGGCACCTCCACCATCGCCTTGGCCGTCTCGACCTCGACCACCGGCTGGTCGATGGCGACGACGTCGCCCACCGCCACCAGCCAGCGGACGATCTCGGCCTCGGTCAGTCCCTCCCCGAGGTCGGGGAGCTTGAACTCCATTACCTGCGGCATCAGTTCTCCCACTGCAGGCGGGCCACGGTGTCCAGGATCCGGTCCACACCGGGCAGATGGTGCTTCTCCAGCATCGGCGGCGGGTACGGGATGTCGAAGCCCGTCACCCGCAGCACCGGCGCCTCCAGGTGGTGGAAGCACTTCTCCTGGATGCGGGCGACGAGCTCCGCGCCCGGTCCGCCGAAGCCGTTCGCCTCGTGGACCACCACCGCGCGCCCCGTGCGGCGTACGGACGCCACGACCGTCTCCTCGTCGAACGGGACGAGCGAGCGCAGGTCCACGACCTCCAGGTCCCAGCCCTCCTCGCGCGCCGCCTCGGCCGCCTCCAGGCACACCGGCAGCGAGGGCCCGTACGTGATCAGCGTGGCGCTCGTGCCGGTACGCCGGACGAGTGCCTTCCCGATCCCCGGCACGGCGGCCGGCGTCGCCGGGTTCCACTCCGCCTTCGACCAGTACAGCCGCTTCGGCTCCAGGAAGACCACCGGGTCGTCGCTCGCGATCGACGCGCGCAGCAGCCCGTACGCGTCCTCGACGGTCGCCGGGGTCACCACGTGCAGGCCGGGGGTGGCCACGTAGTACGCCTCGGAGGAGTCGCTGTGGTGCTCCACCCCGCCGATCCCGCCGCCGTACGGCACCCGGATGGTGATCGGGAGCGGCATCGCGCCGCGCGTCCGGTTGCGCATCTTCGCCACGTGCGAGATCAGCTGCTCGAACGCCGGGTACGCGAACGCGTCGAACTGCATCTCCACGACCGGCCGCAGCCCGTACATGGCCATGCCGACCGCGGCGCCCAGGATCCCGGCCTCCGCGAGCGGGGTGTCCGTGCAGCGCTCCTCGCCGAACTCCTTCGCGAGGCCGTCCGTGATCCGGAAGACCCCGCCCAGCGTGCCGACGTCCTCGCCCATGACGTGGACCGTCGGGTCCTCCGCCATCGCGTCGCGCATGGCCCGCTGCAGGGCCTGCGCCATCGTCGCCGGCTTCACGGCCACCGTGGTCACGACTGCTCCTCCGCGTCGAGCTCGGCGCGCAGCATCTCCGCCTGCTCGCGGAGCCGGCCGGTCTGCTCCGCGTAGACGTTTTCGAACAGGTCCATCGGGTCGAGCACGGGCTCGGCGTTCATCCGCTCGCGCAGGGTCGCGGCCATCGCCTCGGCGGCGTCCTTGGCCTCCTGGATGCCCGCCTCGTCCAGCATTCCGCGGGCGGTCAGCTCGCGCTCCAGCAGATCCACCGGGTCGTGTGCCTTCCATGCCTCGACCTCGGCGTCACCGCGGTAGCGGGTCGCGTCGTCGGCGTTCGTGTGGGCCTCGATGCGGTACGTGACCGCCTCGATCAGCGTCGGTCCGCCGCCGGCCCGGGCCCGCCGGACGGCCTCGGACAGCACCTCGTGCACGGCGGCGATGTCGTTGCCGTCGACGAGGCGGCCGGGCATCCCGTACCCGACGGCCTTGTGGGCCAGGGTGGGGGCGGCGGTCTGCTTGGCCAGCGGTACCGATATCGCGAAGCCGTTGTTCTGGACGAGGAAGACCACCGGGGCCTGCCAGACGGCCGCGAAGTTCAGCGCCTCGTGGAAATCGCCCTCGCTGGTGCCGCCGTCGCCCACCAGGGCGAGTGCGACCACGTCGTCGCCGCGCAGGCGGGCCGCGTGCGCCAGGCCGACCGCGTGCGGCAGCTGGGTGGCGAGCGGGGTGCTCAGCGGGGCGATCCGGTACTCGCGCGGGTCGTACCCGGTGTGCCAGTCGCCGCGCAGCAGGGTGAGCGCCTGGACGGGGTCCAGCCCTCGTGCCACGGCCGCGAGGGTGTCGCGGTAGCTCGGGAAGAGCCAGTCCTGCTCCTCCAGGACCAGGGCGGCCGCGATCTCGCAGGCCTCCTGGCCGACGGTGGAGGGGTACACGGCCAGTCGGCCCTGCCGGGTGAGGGCGGTGGCCTGGGCGTTGTACCGGCGGCCGCGCACCAGCTCGGCGTAGCAGCGGCGCATCAGCTCGGGGTCGAGCTTCTCGGCGGCCGGCGTGCCCAGCACCCGGTACGGCTCGGGGTCCGGGAGCAGCGGGGCGGCATCCGTACGGGGCCTCCAGGCGGGCGGCGGGGTGGAGCGGTGGGATGCACCGGCACCGGGCAGCTCTTGGACCGTCATGGCGGCGTACACCTCCTCGTGGGAAGCGGGCAGGGCGACTCGGCTGTGAGGCGCCTCACCAACCGATTGTTCGGTCGATGGCGCAATTTGGCTACAGGCGGCTCCAGGCTGTGGACAAAGTGGCGCCGGGGCCCTGGGATGGGTGCAGGACGTCCAGGAGAGGGAGGCAGTGGGCAATGCCGGATGAACAAATGGCCGCACCGGGTTCCACGCCGGGTTCCGCGCCGGTGCCGCCGGGCGGTGCGCCTTCGGCCCCACAGACCCCTCCGACCCCGCCGCGCCCCCTTGATCCCATCGACCGTTCGATCATGCGTCTGCTCCAGGCGGACGGCCGCGCGTCGATACGGTCGGTGGCCGAGCAGGTCCACGTCTCGCGCGCGAACGCCTACGCCCGGATCAACCGGCTGATCGACGATGGCGTGATCCGCGGGTTCACGGCCCGCGTCAACCATGAAAGAGCGGGCCAGGGCGCCTCCGCGTACATCACCCTGAAGATCGTCCAGAACTCCTGGCGCACGGTCCGCGAGAAGCTCCGCGAGCTCCCGGGAGCGGCCCACATCGCCCTGGTCAGCGGTGATTTCGACGTCCTGCTGCTGGTTCACACCCCGGACAACCGGACGCTGCGCGAGCTGGTCCTGACCCGCCTCCAGTCCATCCCGGAGGTCCTGTCGACCCGCACCCTGCTGGTGTTCGAGGAAACGGATCTGCTCGATTCCGCTCCCGGCCCGAACGGCTCCCCGGCGATCTCCGAGGAGTAGCGGGCCCGGAACCGCCCGGAAACCGCCCCGGACCCCGCCGGGCACGGAAGAGCCCCGGGAGGGGCCGTGAGGGCCGTCCCGGGGCTCCGTACGAGGCCGGTTAAGCGGTTACTTGGTCTCGTAGTAGCCGAACATGTCGACGATCAGGTCCGTGGTGTCCCAGCTCTGGTTCCAGAAGTCGACGACGCCGTTGACGCCGCCGGAGCTCGCCTGGACCAGGTTCGGGACGGTCTGGCCGGCCGTCCAGTTGAGGGTCGACGACGTGGGCCGCGCCGGGGTGACCGCGGTGTCGTTGCCGTACTGCTCCGGGTGGTTCGGGTCCGGGGCGACCGACAGGAACCCGTCCTGCTTCGTGTTGGTCACCGTCGTGTTCAGGACGTACCCCGCGATGCCCTCCTCGTCCGTGGAGATCGGCATCCAGATGTAGCCGCGGGCGTACATCGGGCCGTGGCCCCAGGCGCGGGTGTCGAGCTTGCGGCGCGGCGCGAGGGGCATGAAGGCCCCGGAGCTGTCCGGGCTGTAGTAGCCGACGACGTCGACGATGACGTCGGTGCCCGCCCAGGCGCCGTTGAAGATGTTGACCTTGCCGTCGGCACCGACGGGGACGATCACCGAGTTGGCGACGGTCTGCTTGGCCTTGAAGTTCACGTTGGACGTGTTCGGGGCCTGCTGACCGCTCGGGTAGGCCGTGAGGTGGCCGTCCTCGCGCGGGTTGGTGGCGGTCACGTTCAGCGCCACGGCGGTGGCGTTGCCCGGCACGTACCAGCCGCCCAGCTGCACGCCCATGGACTTGCGGCCGCCGAGCTGGCCCTGGGGCGCGCCCTGGCCGGAGCGGGTGTCCACGGCGCGGACCGGGTTCATCGGCGTGTAGCCGCTGGCCGCGGTGCGGGTGAAGTAGCCCGTGATGTCCGCGATCAGGTCGATCGCCGTCCAGCTGCCGTTGTAGAGCTCGACGGTGCCGTCCTTGCCGACCGGCACGATCACCATGTTCGGGACGGTCTGCGCGGCCACGAAGTTGACGTTGGACGTCGTCGGACGCGTGGTGCCACCGGGGAACACCGTCACGTGACCGGGGTTCGAGGTGTTGGTCGCGGTGACGTTCAGGGCGACGGCCGTGACGCCCGCCGGGATCTTGCCGTTGCCGGCGATCTTCACCTTGGTCGAGGAGTACGCCTGGGCCATGCCCCGCGGGGCTCCGATGCCTTCCCGGGTGTCCAGGAGGCGGGTCGGGGCGTACGGGGTGAAGTCCGAGCCGACCGTGGAGAGCGGCAGCTCGTTGACGGACTCGGCCTGGTTCACCGAGTCCGTCACGGTGACCTTGACCTTGTACTCACCGAGCTCGGCGTAGCTGTGCTTGAGCGACACCTCCTGGCCCGGGTAGCCGTCGGAGCCGTCGGTCGTGCCGTCGCCCCAGTCGTAGGTGATCTTGAGCGTGGCGCCCGCGGCGCTGACGACCTGGGCCCGCAGCTCGATGCCGTGCGCGGAGACGCTCTTCGCGTCGAGGACGAGGCCCAGCTCCGGATTGCCGGCGGCGGCGGTCTCCGCGCCCTGCGCGGTCGCGGCGGCCTTGTTCTTGCCCTGCGTGGCCGGCAGGGTCTTGCGGACCGAGCGCTCGACCGGGCTGTGGAAGGTCTTGACGTCGGACGCACCGAGCTTGGCCAGGTCCGCTCCGGGAGCGGACACCCCCTTGGCCACCGGCGCGGACGGCCCCCCGGCCGGACCGGCCGCCTGGGCCAGACCCGGGATGAAACCAACGCTGGCCGCGACGACAACGGCAGCGGAAACTACAAGACGGCGACTGCGCACCGGCCCCCCATTTTCTGTTACTGCTTGAACGCGTTCGAAAGCTCGCTCATCGTACAGAGTTCGCACAGCAATTCATCAGAAAATATGCGGCCTGATCGTACGGATCATGGCGGGGAGCTAGCCGCGCACCGTCCGCAGGCCGTCCAGGGCCATGTGGACCACCGCGTCGGCCAGTTGGTCCGCGGTCGTACCGGGGTGCGGGCGGTACCACTCCACCAGCGAGTTCACCATGCCGAACAGCAGGCGGGTGGCCAGCCGGATGTCCACGTCCGCCCGCAGGTCCCCGTCCGCCGCCGCGGCCTTCAGCAGTTCCGCGACCTGGTGGTCGAACTCGCGGCGGCGCTCCAGGGCCCAGCGCTCGGTCCGGGTGTTGCCCCGTACCCGCAGCAGCAGCGTCACGTACGGGAGCTCCGCGACCAGGACCTCGACCGTGCGGCGCGTGACGTACTCGACCCGCTCGACCGCCCGGCCGCGTACCGCGCCCGGCTCCTCCAGTACGGCGAAGAGCCCGTCGAGCGCGCGGCTGACGGCGCGCTGCAAGAGCTCCTCCTTGCCCGCCACGTGGTGGTAGATCGAGGACTTCGAGATGCCCGCCGCCTTGGAGAGGTGCTCCATGGAGGTGCCGTCGTACCCGCGCTCGTTGAATACCTGGACGGCGACGGACAGGAGCGTCTCGGGGGTGTAGGTGTCCCGCTTGGCGGTGGTCATGCAGTCTCCTCCGCCGCGCCGTCTTCGCCCTCTTCGCCTTCTTCGTCCTCTGTGTAGCCGAGTTTGAACAGCGCCAGCGAGGGCGCGTAGCGGCCGCCGGGACAGCGCTCGTCGAGGTGGTGCAGCAGGTCGTACGCCCAGTCGCGGCCGAGCCGGTCGTGCCATTCGGACGGGCCCAGCGGGTAGTTGACGCCGAGCCGCATCGCCGTGTCGATGTCCTCGGCGGTGGCCGCGCCGCGCGCGACGGCGTCGGCGGTCAGGTCGATCAGCATCGCGACGGTACGGGCCACGATCATGCCGGGCACGTCGCCGATGACGGAGACCTTCTTGCCGAGCTTCTGGAACAGGCCGACCGCCTCGGCGAGGGTCCGCTCGCTGGTGTCCTCGCCGGCGGAGAGCGCGATCCGGGTGGCCCCGCGGTAGTCGAGCGCGAGGTCGAAGTAGACGACGTCGGCGAACTCGATCGAGGTCTTGCCGTCCGCGAGCACCAGCTGGCCCTCACCGGGCAGCTGGATGTACGGGCCCCCGTGCTCGGTGGAGGTGACCGCGATCCCGGCCTCCTCCAGCAGCTCGACGAGCCCGGCGGCGGGACCGAGGTCGCCGACCACGGTGACCTTCTCCGGGGCCTCCTCGGAAGCGGCGGTGTGCGGGGCCGGAACCTCGGCGTCCGGGCCGTACGGGAACCAGCCGTGCCCCGACTTGCGGCCCAGGCGGCCCGACTGGACCAGCCGGCGCTGCGCGAGGGACGGGGTGAACTTGGGGCTCCGGAAGAACGACTCCCACACGGAGCGGGTGACGGCCTCGTTGACGTCCTGGCCGATCAGGTCGGTCAGCTGGAACGGGCCCATCTTGAAGCCGCCGCTCTCGCGGAGCACGGCGTCGATGGTGGCCGGGTCGGCGCCCTGCTCCTCGTACACCGCGAAGGCCTCGGCGTAGAAGGGGCGGGCGATCCGGTTGACGATGAAGCCGGGGGTGTCGGCGCAGCGGACCGGCGTCTTCCCCCAGCCCAGCACGGTGGCGTACGCGCGCTCGGCGGCGGCCGGGTCGGTCGCGAAACCGCTGACCACCTCGACGAGCGGGAGCAGCGGGGCCGGGTTGAAGAAGTGCAGGCCGAGGAAGCGGCCGGGGTGCGCGAGGCCGGCGGCGAGCTCGGTCACGGAGAGGGAGGAGGTGTTGGTGGCCAGCAGGGCGTCCGGCGAAACCACCTCTTCGAGGGCTTCGAAGAGCGCGCGCTTGACGGCGACGTCCTCGACGACGGCCTCGATGACGAGCGCGGCGCCCGCGAGGTCGGCGAGGGCGGAAGCCGCTTCGATCCGGCCGATCGCGTCCTCGGCCTCGGTGCGATCGAGGCGGCCCTTGGCGGCCATGCGGTCGACGCGGTCCTGGACGATGCCGACGCCGCCGGCGGCGAGCGTGCCGTTGATGTCGTAGATCAGCACCCGGTGACCTGCGAGGAGGGCGACCTGGGCGATGCCCTGTCCCATGGTGCCGGCGCCGACGACCGCCACAGTTCGGGCCCGCTCGATTGCTGTCATGTCCTGATCCTCCCGCACCGGGTTATCCACAGGCCCGCCGGGCCCTCTTGTCCCGACCGATCGTTCGGTTACTCTAACTCCAGTCTGCTCTTCTTCACCCGCCCCTGCCTGATCTCAGTCTGCGACCCAGCCTGATCTTGCCCGGCTCAACGAGGAGTTGGTCCCTGATGGCCGCCGAGCTCACCGTCCCCCTGCTGTCCGACAAGCACCGGTCCACGCTGGACCAGGCCCTGGCGGCCATCCGCAGCCGCGCCTACTGGTCCCCGCATCCGGAGCACCCCAAGGCCTACGGCGAGACCGCGCCGGCCGACGGGCTCGCCGCCTTCGAGGCCGTCCGCGGCGCCCGCTTCGACCTGGACCAGCCCGGCACCGACGGCTGGACCGGCGGCGAGGTGTCCCCGTACGGCCCCGAGCTGGGCGTCGAGTACCCGCACGTCGACCCGGACGTGCTGCTGCCCGCTATGAAGGCCGGCATGGGCGCCTGGCGGGACGCCGGGCCCGAGGCCCGCGCCCTGGTCTGCATCGAGATCCTGGCCCGGATCGGCGCGCGGACGCACGAGTTCGCGCACGCGGTCATGCACACCAGCGGCCAGGCCTTCATGATGGCGTTCCAGGCGGGCGGCCCGCACGCACAGGACCGCGGCCTGGAGGCGGTGGCGTACGCGTACGAGGAGCAGACCCGCGTCCCCGGCCAGGCCGATTGGTCGAAGCCGCAGGGCAAGAGGGACCCGCTGGAGCTCGGCAAGACCTTCACGGCCGTGCCGCGCGGCATCTCCCTGATGATCGGCTGCAACACCTTCCCGACCTGGAACGGCTACCCGGGCCTGTTCGCCTCCCTGGCCACGGGCAACGCGGTGCTGGTCAAGCCGCACCCGCGCGCCGTGCTCCCGCTGGCCCTGACGGTGAAGGTGGCCCGCGAGGTCCTCGCCGAGGCGGGCTTCGACCCGAACCTCGTGGCGCTGGCCGTGGAGCGGCCGGGCGAGGGCATCGCCAAGACCCTGGCCGTCCGCCCCGAGATCAAGCTGATCGACTACACCGGCTCGACCGAGTTCGGCGACTGGCTGGAGACCAACGCCCGCCAGGCCCAGGTCTACACGGAGAAGGCCGGCGTCAACACGGTCGTCGTCGACTCGACCTCGAACTACAAGGGGATGCTCTCCAACCTGGCGTTCTCCCTGTCCCTGTACAGCGGCCAGATGTGCACCACCCCGCAGAACCTGCTGATCCCGCGGGACGGCATCGAGACGGACGCCGGCCACAAGTCGTACGACGAGGTCGTCGCGGACCTCGCGGCCTCGGTCGGCGGCCTGCTGGGCGACGACGCCCGGGCCAACGCGCTGCTCGGCGCCCTGGTCAACCCGGACGTCAAGACCCGCCTGGAGGCGGCTGCCGGCCTCGGTGAGGTGGCACTGGCCTCGCGCGAGGTGGTGAACCCGGAGTTCCCGGACGCGGTGGTCCGTACGCCGGTGATGGTGAAGCTGGACGCCTCCAAGCCGGATCCGGAGGCCCCGTACCTGTCGGAGTGCTTCGGCCCGGTGTCCTTCGCGGTGGCCGTGGACTCGACGGCCGACGCCCTGGACCTCCTGCGCCGCACGGTGCGGGAGAAGGGCGCGATGACGGTCGGCGCCTACACCACGTCGGCCGACACCGAGCGGGCCATCGAGGAGGTCTGCCTGGAGGAGTCGGCGCAGCTCTCCCTGAACCTGACGGGCGGGGTCTACGTCAACCAGACCGCGGCCTTCTCGGACTTCCACGGCTCGGGCGGCAACCCGGCCGCCAACGCGGCCCTCTGTGACGGGGCCTTCGTCTCGAACCGCTTCCGCATGGTGGAGATCCGCCGCCAGGCCTGAGGCCGCGGACGGGCGGGCCCGGCGTGGCGGCGCCGGGCCCGCTTGACCCTCGACCTGGTGGAGGTCCCAGAGTCGTGGGCGTGGAGAGCGACATGCGCAGCATCGGCGAGATGGGCCGCGACAGCGGGCTGGGGGTGAGCGCCCTGCGGTTCTACGACCGCGCGGGCGTCCTCGTACCGGCATGGGTCGATCCGGTGACCGGGTACCGCTGGTACGCGCCCGAGCAGCTCGGCGAGGCGCGGCTGCTGGCCCGGCTGCGGCGCTCGGGGATGCCGCTCGCGGACATCCGGCTGGTGCTGGCCGGCTGGGCCGGCGGGGAAACCGGTCTGGTGCCCCGGCTGCTCGACGGGCATCTGCGGCGGCTCGAACGCGGGCTGGCCGAAGCGCGCGAGGAACTCTCCACGGTACGGGCCCTACTCGGACACCAGGAGACCTCCATGACCACCGCCCCCGCCACCACCACCGCCCGGCTCACCGTTGCGGGCGGCGAGCTCGCGGCCGCGCTGGACGCCGTACGCTTCGCCGCCGGGACCGACCCCGAGCTCTCGATGCTCGGCGGGATCCACTTCGACATCGAGGGCGGGGCCCTGCACCTCGTGGCCACGGACCGCTACCGGATGGCCGTCGCCCGCACGTCCGCCACCGGCCACGACGGCGGGCGGGTCCAGGCGACCGTGCCCACCCCGCTCGCGGACGCGATGCGCGCCCTGCTGACCGACGGGGCCCCGGCCCGCCTCACCGTGGACGGGGACAAGGTGGAGCTGGAGACCCAGGGCCGCCAGGTCGCCGGGCAGGGCCTCGGCGAGGAGTTCCCCGACTACCGCCGCCTCAGCCGGCTGCCCGAGGGCCGCCGCCTCACCCTGGACGTACCGGCCCTGCGCCGGGCCCTCGCGGCGCAGGACGGCGAGGTGTGCGTCCTCACCCTGACCGACACCGTGACCGTCGGCGACGACGACTCCACCGGTGACCGGGTCGGGGTCAACCCCGCCTTCCTGCTCGACGCGCTCGCCGCCGGGGAGGAGATGCTGCTGGAGTACGTCGGCCCCAAGGCCCCGCTCGTCCTCCTGCGCCGCGACGTCGAGGACGCCTTCTCGCTCCTGATGCCGGTCAGTCTCGAGGCATGACCTTCGGCCCGCCCCAGTGGAAGAGGGTCATGGCCACGCTGGTGGCCAGGTTGTAGCTGGAGACCTGCGGTCGCATCGGCAGGGAGACCAGGTGGTCGGCCCGTTCGCGCAGCTCGGGTGAGATGCCGTGCCGCTCCGAGCCGAAGGCGAGCAGGGCGTCGTCCGGGAGGGTGAGGGCGCGGATGTCCTCGCCCTCCGGGTCGAGTGCGTAGAGCGGCCCGGCGGGCAGGGCGTCGAGCTCCACCCGGTCCACGGTGGTGGCGTAGTGCAGCCCCGCTCCGGCGCGGACCACGTTGGGGTGCCAGGGATCGAGATCGCCGCGGGTGACGACACCGGTGGCGCCGAACCCCGCCGCGAGCCGGACGACCGCGCCGACGTTGCCGAGGTTGCGGGGGTTGTCGAGCACGACGACGGGCGCGGTCCGGGGCTGCCGGTCGAGCCGGGCCCGCCCTTCGGCCCGGTCGGGCCGCACGGCCAGCGCCGCCACCCCGGTGGGATGCACCCGGTTCACGAGCGTCCGCAGCTCGCCCCCGCGCACCAGCCGCCCCACCTCGCCCGCGACGTCCGGAGCCAGCTCGGCGGCCAGCGCCCGTACGGCATCGGGATCGTCGGCCACGACGACCCGCACGTCGGCCCCGAACCGCAGGGCGTGCTTCAGCGCGTGGAACCCGTCGAGGAGTACGAGGTCCCCCCGCTCGGCGGCCTCCCGCCACTGCCGTGCGCTCTCGTCGGGGCTCCCGTCGGGGCTCCCGTGATGGCTCCCGTCGGGGCTCCCGTGCTGCTCAGTCATACCGCCGAGCGTACGGGCCGCGGTTCCGGGGCCGGCTCCGGCTCCGGCACCGGCACCGGAGCGGGCCGCACCGGTCGCCGCGCGGCGACCCGCGCCCCGAGCCAGACCAGGAACGCCGTCGGCAGGAACACCGCGTCGGCGGCGATCATCGCCAGGGAGAAGAACGGCAGCCCCAGCAGCACGGCGATCCCCGCGTGCTCCAGCATCATCAACGCCAGCAGCACGTTCTTGATCCGCCGGTTGAACACGGTGAACGGAAACGCGACCTGCACCGCCACCGTCCCGTACGACAGCAGCATCACCACCGTCCCGCTCCCCGCCAGCACCGCGGACAGCCCCGGCCACGGCGTGAAGTAGTCCAGCCCGAGCGGGTAGTACAGCGCGGTCCCGTCCTGCCAGCGCGATCCCTGGATCTTGTACCAGCCGGCCGTCGCGTAGATCAGGCAGACCTCCGCCATGATCACCAGCAGCCCGGCGTTGTGGACCAGGTTCGCCAGGACGTCCAGGACCGCCCGCCCCTCGCCCTGCGGTTCGTACCGGTCCACCATCCACCACAGCGCGCACACGACCCACAGTGCCGCGAAGGCCGCCAGCCAGCCGTAGCCGAACCGATCCGTCACCGCCCCGTACGCGAACAGAACGCCCAGCACGCCCCACAGCACCGGCCCGGCCGCCCCCGCCGAGGCCGACCCCCGCAGCCGCGCGCGCCGCGCGTCCAGCGACCACACCTGCGCGCACCGCGTCAGCACCAGGTACATCGCCATCAGGTGGATGACGTTGTCCCCGCCGTCGCCCATGAACACGCTGCGGTTCTGCAGCGACAGCACGCCGACCATGAACACCACGGACGTCGCGCGCGTCCGCCAGCCCAGCATCAGCAGCAGGCTGGACAGCACCGACACCGCGTAGACGGTCTGGAACCACAGCTCCGAGTCCGACCACATCAGCACCGAGAAGGCGTGGTTCGAGGCGATCAGCCGCTCCGCCAGCCCGAAGCTCCAGGGTCCGCCCGGCCCGTAGAGCTCGCTGCGGTGCGGGAACTCCCGCAGCAGGAAGAACAGCCAGGTCCCCGAGAAACCGATCCGGACGACGGCGCTCTGGTACGGCCCCAGGGCTCGCCCGCTGACCTGGGCGACCGCCCGGCCGGCGGCGGCCCGTACCCGCGCGGCCGCCCGCGCAGCCGCCGGAGCGGCCGCCGGTGCCCGCCTCACACCGTCCACCACGGCAGCTCCCGGTAGTACGTCTGGGTGTCGGTCTTCTCGTCGCTCCACGGCGGGGCCGCCACCGCCCGCGTCGCCGAGCGCAGCTGGATCCGCACGATCTCGCCCCGGGCGATCCCGTCGTCCGCGAGCCGGTTCAGCGCGATCCGCCGCAGGTACTGCTCCGACAGATCGCCGCGCTCGCCGATCGGCTTGTTGTCCTCGTCGTGCGAGCCGGTGAAGAAGTCCCAGGCCCGGCGCAGCTCGTTCTGGCGCGTGTGGCTCGGCAGCAGGCCGTGCCGGATGGCCGCGCCGTCCTGCGCGGACAGGTCGCGCCAGCCGCCGGCGACCGGTGCGCCGCCGGGCGCGCGGACCTCCGCCCGTACCTCCACCGCGATGTTCTGCTGGAGCGGGTTGGGGGCGAAGAGCTTCCAGTTCTGCTCGAACTCGGGGTAGATCCAGTCGTCGACCGTCTGCGCGTGCCGCTTGCTCACCGTGTTGGACGGGGCGACGTGCAGGAAGACCAGCGCCAGGTGCCCGCAGGCGGCGAGGCCCACGGCTGCCAGGGCGAGGGCCGCCAGGACCCGGTACGGGGCGGACAGGCCCGCGATCCCGGGAGCCCGCGCGGGCTCCGCCGGGTCGGCGGGCAGCTCGGCCAGGGGCTCGACGGGCGGATCCGCCGGGGGACGGGCCGACGGGACGGCTACCGCGGCGACGGGCTGGGGAACCGGCGGATCGGCCGGCGGAACAGCTGCTTCCGCGGGCTCGCGCTCGTTCGATTCCATCCCGCCCCGATCATCCGGCGTCCACAGGGTTGACCTCAGAGGTTGACACCCTACGGGCCGCCGACCCACCATTGAAGAGTACGAACCGAACGATCGGTCGGTCGGGCGGTCAACAATCTCTGGCAGGGGGCCGGGATGGTGGCAGTGACCCCGGAAACGGGGCAGGACTCAGGCCTCGGGGCTGACCTCGGGGCACAGCTCGCGGCGGCCTTCGACGCCGCCGTGGCGGCCGAGGAGCGCGTCGAGCCGCGCGACTGGATGCCCGAGGCGTACCGCGCCTCGCTCGTACGCCAGATGGCCCAGCACGCCCACTCCGAGATCATCGGAATGCAGCCCGAGGCCAACTGGATCACCCGCGCGCCCTCGCTGCGCCGCAAGGCGATCCTGATGGCCAAGGTCCAGGACGAGGCCGGACACGGCCTCTACCTGTACAGCGCCGCCGAGACCCTGGGCACCAGCCGCGACGAGCTGCTCGACAAGCTGCACTCCGGCAAGCAGAAGTACTCCTCGATCTTCAACTACCCCACGCTGACCTGGGCCGATGTCGGCGCGATCGGCTGGCTCGTGGACGGCGCCGCGATCACCAACCAGGTGCCGATCTGCCGCTGCTCGTACGGGCCGTACGCCCGCGCGATGGTGCGGATCTGCAAGGAGGAGTCCTTCCACCAGCGCCAGGGCTTCGAGCTCCTCATGGCCCTGTCCAAGGGCACCGAGGCGCAGCACGCGATGGCGCAGGACGCCGTGGACCGCTGGTGGTGGCCCTCGCTGATGATGTTCGGCCCGCCGGACGACGAATCGGCGCACTCCGCGCAGTCCATGGCCTGGCGGATCAAGCGGCACTCCAACGACGAGCTGCGCCAGCGCTTCGTGGACATCGCCGTTCCGCAGGCCGAGGCGCTGGGCCTGACCCTGCCCGACCCGGACCTGAAGTGGAACGAGGAGCGCGGGCACCACGACTTCGGCGCCATCGACTGGGCGGAGTTCTGGGACGTGCTCAAGGGCAACGGCCCCTGCAACGAACAGCGGATCGGCCAGCGCCGCCGGGCCCACGAGGAAGGCGCCTGGGTCCGCGAGGCGGCCGCGGCGTACGCGGAGAAGCACAGCGCACACCACGCCGTACAGAGCACGGCGAAGAACGAGGAGGCAGGGGTATGACGCAGAACTGGCCACTGTGGGAGGTGTTCGTGCGCTCGCGCCGCGGCCTCTCGCACACGCACGCGGGCAGCCTGCACGCACCCGACGCGGAGATGGCCCTGCGCAACGCCCGCGACCTCTACACCCGGCGCGGCGAGGGCATCTCGATCTGGGTGGTCCCCTCCGCCGAGATCACCGCGTCCTCGCCGGACGAGCGCGACCCCTTCTTCGCCCCCTCGGCCGACAAGCCGTACCGGCACCCGACCTTCTACGAGATCCCCGAGGGGGTGAACCACCTGTGACCAGCACCGATGCCGTTCAGTCCGATGCCGTTCAGCCGGACGTCGTCCGGTCGGCGGCCCTCGCGCTCGGGGACGACGCGCTGATCCTCTCCCACCGCCTCGGCGAGTGGGCGGGGCACGCACCCGTCCTGGAGGAGGAGGTCGCCCTCGCGAACATCGCGCTCGACCTGCTCGGCCAGGCCCGCGTCCTGCTGACCATGGCCGGCGACGAGGACGAGCTGGCCTTCCTGCGCGAGGAGCGGTCCTTCCGCAACCTCCAGCTGGTCGAGCAGCCGAACGGGGACTTCGCCCACACCATCGCCCGCCAGCTCTACTTCTCCTTCCACCAGCACGAGCTGTACGCGGAGCTGGCGGCCGGCGACGGCCCGTTCGCCCCGCTCGCGGCCAAGGCCGTCAAGGAGACCGCGTACCACCGCGACCACGCCGAGCAGTGGACCCTGCGGCTCGGCGACGGCACGCAGGAGAGCCGCGCCCGCATGCGGGCCGCCCTGGACGCGCTGTGGAAGTACACCGGCGAGATGTTCCAGCCGGTCGACGGCGTCGACGGCGTGGACTGGGCCGCCCTGGAGGGCCGCTGGCTGGCCGCCGTGGGCGGTGTGCTGGAGCGGGCCGGGCTCGCGCTGCCCGAAGGCCCGCGCACCGGCGCCTGGGCCGCCGGGGCGGGCCGCCAGGGCCTGCACACCGAGTCGTTCGGCAGGCTGCTCGCCGAGATGCAGCACCTGCACCGCAGCCATCCGGGGGCGTCATGGTGACGGACAAGCCCCGCACCACGGCCCCCGCGGGCGGGCCCCAGACAGCGGCGCCGCAGGCCCCCGAGGCGATGACCCGCCTGGAGGCGGAGCTGGCCGAGCTGGCCGGCTCCGTCCCCGACCCCGAGCTGCCCGTCCTCAGCCTCGCCGAGCTGGGCGTGATGCGCGGGGTGCGGATGTACGAGGACGGCCACGTCGAGGTCACCCTGACCCCGACCTACACCGGCTGCCCCGCCATCGAGGCCATGTCCGGCGACATCGAGCGGGTCCTGACCGGCCACGGCATTCCGGACGTGCGGGTGCGCACCGTCCTGGCCCCGGCCTGGTCCACCGACGACATCAGCGCCGAGGGGCGGCGCAAGCTCGCCGAGTTCGGCATCGCCCCGCCCCGCCCGCACGCGGCCGGCGGGCCGGTCCCCCTCACCCTCTCGGTCCGCTGCCCGAACTGCGGATCCACCGACACCGAGCTGCTCAGCCGGTTCTCCTCCACCGCATGCAAGGCGCTGCGCCGCTGCACCGCCTGCCGTGAACCGTTCGACCACTTCAAGGAGCTGTAGATGGCCGCGTCCACGCCGTCGCCCACGTCGGGCTCCGGGCGCCCCGCGCGCCACGGCGCCTTCCACCCGCTGACGGTGGCGGCGGTCGACCGGCTCACCGACGACTCCGTGGCGCTGACCCTGCGGGTCCCCGAGGAGCTGCGCGGCGAGTACCTGCACGCCCCTGGCCAGCACCTCACGCTGCGCCGCCGTACCCCCGAGGGCACGGAGGTCCGCCGCACGTACTCGATCTGCTCGCCCGCCCCGGCCCCCGCGGGCCCGGGCCCGGCGGAGCTGCGGGTGGGCGTGCGGCTGGTGGAGGGCGGCGAGTTCTCCACGTTCGCCCACAAGGAGATCGCCGCCGGCGACGTGCTGGACGTGATGGTCCCGGCCGGGCGCTTCGTCCTGGAGCCGGCCGCCGCCCCGGCCGCCGGGCACTACGCGGCGATCGTCGGCGGCAGCGGGATCACCCCGGTGCTGTCGATCGCCGCCTCGCTGCTGGCGGCGCGGCCCGACGCCCGGTTCTGCCTGGTCCGCAGCGACCGCACGGCCGCGTCGACGATGTTCCTGGACGAGGTCGCCGACCTCAAGGACCGTTTCCCGGACCGGTTCCAGCTGGTGACCGTCCTCTCCCGCGAGGAGCAGGAGGCCGGGCTGCCGTCCGGCCGCCTCGACGAAGAGCGGCTGAAGGCCCTGCTGCCGGCACTGCTGCCCGTCGCGGAGGTGACGGGCTGGTACCTGTGCGGCCCGTACGGGCTGGTCATGGGCGCGGAGCGGGCGCTCGGCACGCTCGGCGTCGTCCGGACCCGGATCCACGAGGAGATCTTCCACGTCGAGGACACGGCGGCTCCGGCCCCTGCCGCGGCCCCGTCCCACGTACGGGTCACGGCCCGTCTCGACGGCCGCTCCGGGACCTGGCCGGTCCAGGACGGCGAGTCCCTGCTGGACGCCGTGCTGCGCAACCGCGCGGACGCCCCGTACGCCTGCAAGGGCGGGGTCTGCGGCACCTGCCGGGCGTTCCTGGTCACGGGCGAGGTCCGGATGGACCGGAACTTCGCGCTGGAGTCGGAGGAGACGGAGGCCGGGTTCGTGCTGGCCTGCCAGTCGCACGCGGTGACCGAGGAAGTGGAGATCGACTTCGACCGCTGAGGCGGTCCGTTTCCCCACCCTGTGCATTTTCCACCGCGTGCTCTATCTTGACGCACCGTCAGGCCCGGACCGGGCCTGACCGGGATCCGGTGCGCGCGGGAGGACAGGCAGTGGACTTCACCTTCACCGAGGAGCAGCAGGCCGCCGTCGAGGCGGCGAAGGCCGTCTTCGCGGACGTCGCCCCGGACGGCGTGCCCAGCCCCGCGCTGACCCCGGGGGCCGTCGCCGAGGACTTCGACCGGCCGCTGTGGGCCAAGCTCGCCGCGTCCGACCTGCTGAGCCTGGTCCTCGCCGAGGAGCACGGCGGCGCGGGCCTCGACGCGATCGCCCTGTGCCTGGTGCTGCGCGAGGCGGCGAAGGTGCTGGCCCGGGTGCCGCTGCTGGAGCACTGCGCCACCGCCATGGCCGTCCAGGCCCACGGCAGCCCCGAACTGGCCGCCGCCCTGCTGCCCGCTGCCGGGCGCGGGACCCTCGTCCTCACCGCCGCCGCACACGGCCGCAGCGGCCACGATCCCGCGGAACTCGCCGTCACGGCCCGCCGCGAAGGCACCCGGTGGATCCTCGACGGGGTGCAGACGGCCGTCCCGTGGGCGCAGGGCGCCGACTGGATCGCCGTACCGGCCCACAGCGGCGAGGGGGAGGCCGTCCTGGCGCTCGTCCCGCGCACCGCCGAGGGCCTCACCCTGGCCGACCAGGTCTCCACCAGCGGGGAGCGGCTGGCCGAACTCGCCCTGGACGGCGTACGGGTGCCCGCGAGCCACCTCATCGACACCCCGGGGGCCTGGGAGCGGCTGCGCCAGCTCCTCGCCACCGGGACCTGCGCCCTGGCACTCGGCCTGGGCACGGGCGTGCTCACCATGACCAGCCAATACACCAGCAAACGGGAGCAGTTCGGCTTCCCGGTGGCCACCTTCCAGGCCGTCGCCGTCCAGGCCGCCGACCGCTACATCGACCTGCGCGCCATGGAGGTCACCCTCTGGCAGGCGGCCTGGCGGCTCGACGCGGCGACCGGTGGAGCCGGCGGCCCGCTGCCGAGCGCCGGGGACGTCGCCGTCGCGAAGATCTGGGCCTCGGAGGGGGTACGCCGGGTCGTCCAGACCGCGCAGCACCTGCACGGCGGCTTCGGCGCCGACACCGACTACCCGCTGCACCGCTACCACGCGTGGGCCAAGCAGCTGGAGCTCCAGCTGGGCCCGGCCGCCGCGCACGAGGAGGCGTTGGGCGACCTGCTGGCCGCCCACGCCCTCGCCTGACCGCCGACCGCCGACCGCCAGCTGACCGCGCCCGGCGGCCCGGCCGAACGCCCTAGAGCACGAAGGCCGGGTTCCCGTTGTCGGTCACCATCGGGCGCCCGGCGCCGTCCCAGGCCTGCATGCCGCCGTCGATGTTCACGGCGTCGACGCCCTGGCGCACGAGGTACTGGGTGACCTGCGCGGAGCGCCCGCCGACCCGGCACATCACGTGCACGCGGCGGCCGTCCTCGACGGCCTCCGTCAGCTCACCGAAGCGGGCCACGAAGTCGCTCATCGGGATGTGCAGGGCACCTTCCACGTGGCCGGCAGCCCATTCGTCGTCCTCACGGACGTCGAGGACAAAGCCTTCGGAGGGCACCGCGGCGGCGTCCACCGAGGGAAGCGGTCCGAAGTTCATACGTCGCCTTCTCTCATCGCAGATCTGTGTCCCCAACCTATCCAACGAGCGCGGCGAGCTCCGCCTCACGCTTCGCGACATCCGCGAGCAGCTGCTCCGCGATCTCTTCCAGCAGGCGGTCCGGATCCTCCGGCGCCATGCGCAGCATCGATCCGATCGCGCTGTCCTCCAGCTCGCGCGCCACCGTCGACAGCAGCTCCTTGCGCCGTGCCAGCCACTCCAGCCGGGCGTACAGCTCCTCGCTCTCGTTCAGCTGCCGCACGGCCTCCGGCACGGGACCCGCCGCCCACTCCTCGGCCAGCTCGCGCAGGAGCTGCTCCTCGCCCCGCCCGTACGCCGCGTTGACCCGCGCGATGAACGCGTCGCGGCGCTCGCGCTCGGCTTCGTCCCGGGCGAGGTCCGGGTGCGCCTGGCGGACCAGCTCGCGGTAGAGGCGGCGTACCTCCTCCGACGGCCTGACCCGCTGCGGGGGCCGCACCGGCCGGTCGGTGAGCATCGCCGACGCGTCGTCGGAGATGCCCTCCGCATCCATCCAGTCGTGGAACAGCTCGTCCACCCCGGGCATCGGCATCACCAGCGAGCGGGCGTCCCGGGCCCGCCGCAGATCCTCGGCGTCCCCGCTGCGCTCCGCCTTCGCTTCGGCGATCAGCGCATCCAGCTCGTCGAGCCGCGAGTACATCGGGCCGAGCTTCTGGTGGTGCAGCCGGGAGAAGTTCTCCACCTCCACCCGGAAGGTCTCCACCGCGATCTCGAACTCGATCAGCGCCTGCTCGGCGGCCCGAACGGCGCGCTCCAGGCGCGCCTCGGGACGCTCGTCGCCCGTCTCTTCAGTCTGCTGCTCGCTCACCCGGCCAGCCTACGGCCGGTTGGCCCGGGCCGATGTTTCACGTGGAACATCGACCCGCGACCGTGACCCCCGGCCCCGGGCCGGGCGGGCCCGGGGCCCTGACCCGCTCAGACCCCGGCCTCCGCCGCGATCCGCCCGGACTTCACCGCCGACACCAGGTGCTCGTGGTCGGCCTCGCTCCGGTCGGCGTACGCCACCGCGAAGGTGGCCATCGCCTCGTCCAGCTCGTCGTTCTTGCCGCAGTACCCGGCCAGCAGCCGCGGATCGGCGCTGTGCGCGTGCGCCCGGGCCAGCAGGGCGCCGGTCATCCGCCCGTAGTCGTCGATCTGGTCGGGGGCCAGCGCCGCCGGGTCCACGCTGCCCTTGCGGTTGCGGAACTGCCGTACCTGGTACGGCCGCCCCTCCACCGTGGTCCAGCCCAGCAGGATGTCCGAGACCACCTGCATCCGCTTCTGCCCGGCCACCACCCGGCGGCCCTCGTGCTCCTCGACCGCGCTCTCGAAGCCCAGCGCGGGCAGGTACGGCAGCAGCACCGACGGCCGCGCCTCCTTCACCTGGAGCACCAGAGGCTCGCCCCGGTGGTCCAGCAGCAGCACCACGTACGAGCGGGTGCCGACGCTCCCGGTGCCGACCACCCGGAAGGCCACGTCGTGGATGGCGTACCGGGCCAGCAGCGGCAGCCGGTCACCCTGGAGGGTCTTCAGGTACGGGCCCAGCGCGGCCGCCACGGCCGCCGCCTCCCCGTCGCCGACCCGGCGCAGCACCGGCAGCGCGTCCACGAAGCGGCGGGCCCCGTCGGCGCCGGCCTCGGTGGACTTGGCGGCGAACCGCGCCGAGGTGTTGTTGCGGGCCTTCTCCGAGACCCGCTCCAGGGTGCCCAGCAGGTCCCGGGCGTCGGTGTGCGAGACGAGCTCCTCGTCCGCGATGGCGTTCCAGGCGTCCAGCGCCGGCAGCTTGGCCAGCAGTCGCATGGTCCGGCGGTACGCGCCCACCGCGTCGTGCGCCGCGGCCCGGCAGGTGTCCTCGTCCGCGCCGGCCACCCGCCCGGCCAGGACCAGCGAGGTCGCGAGCCGCTTCACGTCCCACTCCCACGGGCCGAACACGGTCTCGTCGAAGTCGTTCAGGTCGATGACGAGCCGGCCGCGGGCATCCCCGTACAGGCCGAAGTTCGCCGCGTGGGCGTCACCGCAGATCTGTGCGCCGACACCGGTCACCGGGCCACCGGACAGGTCGTGCGCCATCAGCCCGGCCGCCCCGCGCAGGAACGCGAAGGGGTTCGCGGCCATCCGGCCGACGCGTATCGGCGCCAGCTCGGGAACCCGCCCGACGTTGGACTCCTCCACCGCCCGCACCGCGTCCGGCCGCCCGGCCGGGGCCTCGAAGTGCGCGTGCGCCGAACGCGGCACCCGCAGCCTCAGGGCCTTGCCCGCCTCCTTGGGCGAACCCGCCACCGCCCGCGCCGCGAACCCGTCGACGGACGGGATCCGCCCGCCGGACGGCGTGCCCAGCGCCCCTGCCGGCTCCGCCACCCGCTGCTCCGGTACCGCCACCATCCGTGCCGCCCCCGCCCGTACCCGTCGTACTGTCCCGGCCCGGCGGCATCGATCCGCCCGGCCCCACCAACATCGATTCGGCCCGACCGTATCTACAGCCCGGCGTCCCTGGCCAGCAGGGCGGCCTGAACCCGGTTCTCGCAGCCCAGCTTCGAGAGGATGCGGCTCACGTACGTCTTCACCGTCGCCTCGCTCATGTGCAGCCGCCGGCCCGCGTCCGCGTTCGACAGCCCCTCGCCCAGCAGCGCCAGCACCCCGCGCTCCCGCTCGCTCAGCTCCGACACCCGCCGCCGGGCCTCCTCGCCGCGCGCCGCGCCCTGCCCCGAGGCCAGCTGGTCGACCACGTGCCGGGTCGCCCCCGGCGAGAGGTACGCGTCCCCGGCCGCGGCCGCCCGGACCGCTCCGATCAGTTCGCCCGGCGCCGTGTCCTTCAGCAGGAACCCGGCGCCGCCCGAGCCCAGCGCCCGCAGCACGTTCTCCTTCTCCCCGAAGGTGGTCAGGATCAGCGCCCGGACCTCCGGCGCCGCCCGCCCCAGCTCGCCGAGCGCCGTCAGCCCGTCCATCACCGGCATCTGGATGTCCAGCAGCATCACGTCCGGCACGTGCGCGCGGGCCAGGTCCACGGCCTCGCGCCCGTTCGCCGCCTCCGCGACGACCTCGATGTCGGGTGCCGAGGTCAGGATCATCCTGATCCCGGCCCTGATCAGCGGCTCGTCGTCAGCGATCACCACTCGGATCACCTTGGCTGTCACCCGCGCTCCTACTGCTCGGCCTGGTACGCCTGCTTGTCGATCAGCTTGCCGTCCTTGAAGCAGAACCGGAAAACCGTATCGGTGGTCAGCCGCGAGTCGTCCGACGACAGCAGCGCCAGACAGTCCGAGCCCGCCGGCCGCTCCGGGCCCTTCCGGTCCAGACCCTCGGTCATGAAGCTGTTGCCGTCGGGCAGCATCGTGCGGACCGCCTCCTCCGACTCGCCCACCCGGACCTTGTCGTAGTCGGCCTGGCTGATCATCGCGCTGCCCGCCGAGCCCACGAGCAGCACCACCCCGGCCCCGATCACGATCACCAGCAGCACCACCGCCGCGAAGGCGATCCCGCAGCCCATCGCGACGCCCCCGGCCCGGCTGCGGCCCCCCACGGCCAGTTCCTTGTCCACCGCCGCCCAGTCCATCGGCGACGGCGCCACCGCGAACCCCCGGGCCTGCGCCTGGGCCTGCGCCTGCTGCCCGAAGTCGTCGGCGATGTCCTCGACCCCCGCCGGCTCCGCCCCGTACGGGAGCACGCCGGCCACCCGGAAGCCGCCGTCCTCGGTCCCGCCCGCGTGCACCATCCCGCCGACGAGCCGGGCCCGCTCGCGCAGCCCGGTGAGCCCCTGCCCGCCCGAGACCACCGCGCCGACGCCCGGCCCGGCCGCCGGCCCGTTGGCGATCTCCACCACCAGCGAGTCGTCCTCGTACCGCAGTTCCACCGAGATCGGCGCCCCCGAAGCGTGCTTGTACGCGTTGGTCAGCCCCTCCTGCACGATCCGGTACGCCGCGTGGTCACACGCCGCGACCAGCGGCCTCGGCCGCCCCGACACGGTCATCCGTACGTCGGTCCCCGCGCCCCGCGCCGCCTCCACGATCCCGGCGATCCCGGCCACCCCGCGCGCCGCGGGCTGCGCCTCCTCGGCCGGCACCGGCGCCTCGACGCCGTCCCGCAGGATCCCGACGACCTCGCGCAGCTCGTGCATCGCCGCGACCGAGGCCTGCCGCAGCACCCCCACCGCCTCGCGCTGGCGTTCGGTGAGCTGCGGGTCCACCTCCAGGGCGCCGGTGTGCACGGCGATCAGCGCCAGCTGGTGGCCCAGGCTGTCGTGCATGTCCTGGGCGATCCGCTGGCGCTCCCGCAGCCGGGCCTGCCCGGCGACCATCACGCGCTCGCGCATCAGCTGCCCGTTGCGCTCCTGGAGCGCCTGCAGCAGGGTCCGGCGCTGCGACCAGTAGCGGCTGGCCAGACCCGGCATCACCGTCGTCGCGAGGAAGATCAGCGTGGAGAACACGATCACGAGCACGGGCCGCTGGTCGGACCACGCCTGCACCACGCTGAAGCAGACCGCGGCGAGGAAGGCCGCGGTGAAGGCCGTCAGCGCGCGGCCCACCCCGACGATCCGGCGCCCCGCCGACCAGCCCAGCAGGACGGTGATCAGGAACGAGCCGGGCAGGAACGGGGAGATCGCCGACGCGACGATCAGGGTCGTGGCCGGCAGCCGGCGCCGCGCCAACGTGAGCAGCACCACAGCCGCGGCGCTGGCCGCCATCCGCTGCACGCTGCCGTTGTCGAGCTCTTCGACCCCCAGCCCGAGCAGTGCGATCACCCCGGCGATCACCAGATCGCCCGCCAGCATCCGCAGGGTCCACGGCTCGGGCCCCCTCAGCCAGTCCCAGCCCGCCCGCATCCTCGCCGTCGCATCCACGCGCCCGACCCTAGACACCGCCGTCCCCGCCGGGCCGCCCTCTTTCGTCGCGCCCTCCCCGACGAAAGTCGTCCGGCGGACACCACGGCCGCTCCCCCGTCACCGGGACCCGTCACCGGGACCGGGATCCCCAACTCCCCGAACACAGCACGGGATCGCCCCGCCCGCGATGAACACCCCACCAGCGCACGGGAAATGCGAAACGGCCGCCACCGCTTTCGCGATGACGACCGTTTCGTCGATGTGGGCGAGGGGGGATTTGAACCCCCACGTCCCGAAGGACACTGGCACCTGAAGCCAGCGCGTCTGCCGTTCCGCCACTCGCCCGAGCAGCTCCCCAGTGGATCTTCCCTTTCGGTCCGTTCCCCTGGCGACGTCGAAACATTAGCACGTCGGACGGGGTGGATTCACATCGCTTTCCCCGCACCCCCGGACCCGGGTCCGATTGCCCCTCCCGCACCGCGCTCCCGGTGCGGGACACTGTCCCCTGAGCGCCCCTACGATCCCTTGTGAGTACCAACACTCATGCGCATGGGACCCAGGGGGAACCAGCCGAATCCGCCACGCGTGGATACGATCAGTAAGCAGTACAGGGCGACAACGACGGAGGAGGTGCCCCATGGGAGTCCTGAAGCGGTTCGAGCAGCGACTCGAAGGTCTGGTGAACGGCACCTTCGCCAAGGTGTTCAAGTCCGAGGTCCAGCCCGTCGAGATCGCCGGCGCCCTCCAGCGCGAGTGCGACAACAACGCGACGATCTGGAACCGGGAGCGGACGGTCGTCCCCAACGACTTCATCGTCGAGCTCAGCACCGGCGACTACGAGCGTCTGAGCCCCTACTCCGGGCAGCTCGGCGACGAGCTCGCGGGCCTCGTCCGCGACTACGCCAAGCAGCAGCGCTACAGCTTCATGGGCCCGATCAAGGTCCACCTGGAGAAGGCCGACGACCTCGACACCGGGCTCTACCGGGTCCGCAGCCGCACGCTCGCCTCCAGCACCTCCCAGGCGCCGCCGCAGGCCGCCCCCCAGAACCAGCAGGGCGGCTACGGCTACCCGCCGGTCGCCGCACCGCCGATGCCGGCCGGACCGCCCCCGGGCGCACCCGCGCGCCGGCCGGGCGCCGCGGGGCCGGCTCCCGTACCCACCGGAGGCGCCACCCGGCGCCACTGGATCGAGATCAACGGCACCCGCCACCAGATCTCGCGCCCCACGCTCGTACTCGGCCGAAGCACCGAAGCCGACGTGCGGATCGACGACCCCGGCGTCTCGCGCCGGCACTGTGAGATCCGGACCGGAACGCCCTCGACGATCCAGGATCTCGGGTCCACCAACGGCATCGTGGTGGACGGGCAGCACACCACCCGCGCTACGCTCCGCGACGGCTCGCGGATCGTCGTGGGCAGCACCACCATCATTTACCGGCAAGCCGAAGGGTGAAGCGGGGGCAATGTCAGAGCTGACCCTGACGGTCATGCGGTTGGGTTTCCTGGCCGTTCTGTGGCTGTTCGTCATCGTGGCCGTCCAGGTCATCCGCAGCGACCTCTTCGGTACGCGCGTCACCCAGCGCGGCTCGCGCCGCGGCGGGAACGCGCCCGGAGCGCCGGCGCAGAGCGGTGGCCGCCAGGCCGCCGCGCCGCCACAGCAGCGCCAGCGCCGCGGAGCGCCGACCAAGCTCGTCGTCTCCGAGGGGACCCTCACGGGTACCACGGTCGCCCTCGCGGGGCAGACGATCACGCTCGGCCGGGCACATGACTCAACGATCGTGCTGGACGACGACTACGCGTCCAGCCGCCATGCCAGGATCTACCCCGACCGTGACGGCCAGTGGATCGTCGAGGATCTCGGGTCCACCAACGGCACGTATCTCGACCGGACCCGGCTGACCACCCCGACGCCCATTCCGCCGGGCGCCCCGATCCGCATCGGCAAGACCGTCATCGAGCTGCGGAAGTAGTACGAGAATGAGCGAGCGGAGCGAGCGAGCCGCGGCAGTCCGGACCACCCAGGACACGGACCCGAGCGCGCTCCCGACCGGAGGGTGGGCAGTGTGGCTCGAGACCGGTTGTACCCGGAGGAATCGACTGGGCAGGTGCGCATGAGTCTGTCCCTGCGGTTCGCCGCCGGATCCCACAAGGGCATGATCCGCGAGGGCAACGAGGACTCCGGCTATGCCGGTCCACGTCTCCTCGCGGTCGCCGACGGCATGGGCGGCCAGGCCGCCGGCGAGGTCGCCAGCTCCGAGGTGATCTCCTCGCTCGTGCAGCTCGACGACGACGTCCCTGGCTCCGACATCCTCACGTCGCTCGCCACCGCCGTGCAGCGCGCCAACGACCAGCTGCGCGTCATGGTCGAGGAGGACGCCCAGCTCGAAGGCATGGGCACCACCCTGACCGCGCTCCTGTGGACCGGCCAGCGCCTCGGCCTCGTCCACGTCGGCGACTCCCGCGCCTACCTGCTCCGCGACGGCGTCCTCACGCAGATCACCCAGGACCACACCTGGGTGCAGCGCCTCGTCGACGAGGGCCGCATCACCGAAGAGGAAGCCACCACCCACCCCCAGCGCTCGCTCCTCATGCGGGCGCTCGGCAGCGGTGACACCGTCGAGCCCGACCTCTCCATCCGCGAGGTCCGCACCGGCGACCGCTACCTCATCTGCTCCGACGGGCTGTCCGGCGTCGTCTCCCACCAGACCCTGGAAGAGACCCTCGCCGGCTACCACGGCCCCCACGAGACCGTGCAGGCCCTGATCCAGCTCGCCCTGCGCGGCGGCGGACCGGACAACATCACCTGCATCGTCGCGGACGTCCTCGACACCGACAGCGGCGACACCCTCGCCGCCCAGCTGAACGACACCCCGGTCGTCGTCGGCGCGGTCGCCGAGAACCAGCACCAGCTCTTCGACGGCAACGCGATGCAGACCCCGGCGGGCCGCGCCTCCGGCCTGGGCCGCCAGGCCCCCCCGCCGGCCGGCGCCTTCGGGCCCCCCGGCAGCGGCGAGGCCCCCGGCTACGGATACCCCGACCAGGGCCAGGGCGGCGGCACGTACGGCAGCTTCGGCGAACCCGACCCGTACGACGACGACTCGCGCTACGAGGACACGTACGACCACCCCCGCCGGCGCCGCAGCAAAGGGCGCAAGTGGACCACCCGGACCCTGATCCTGCTGATCGTCGCCGGTGTGGTCGGAGGCGGCCTCTACGCCGCCCACCGCTGGACCCAGACGCAGTTCTACATCGGCGTCAAGGGCGAGCACGTGGCGCTCTTCCGCGGCATCAGCCAGAACCTCGGACCGCTGGAGCTCTCCAAGGTGGAGACCGACCGCACCGACATCGAACTGAAGTACCTGCCGCCCTTCAAGCGGAAGCTGGTCGAGGCCACCATCACCGAGACCAGCCTCGACGGCGCCCGTCAGAAGATCGACGAACTCGGCGTCCAGGTCACCGCGTGCAAGAAGGACGAGGAGCGCCGCGCCGCGGAAGCGCAGAACCCACCGGCACCCGGCCCCAGCCTGACTCCCACGGAGCAGTCGCTGGTCGGCCTCTGCGGCAAGCAGTAGTACACACCCGCGGGCACAGGGGGCCTGCCACACCATGAGCGTTGTCACCAACACGACCACCATCGGCGCCATCGAGCTGCCGAGCCGGCGGAACACCGAGCTCCTGCTGCTCGTGTTCGCCGTGGTCATCCCGATCTTCGCCTACGCCAACGTGGGCCTGTCGATCCACGGCAAGCTGCCGCCGGGCATGGTCGCGTACGGAGGCGGCCTGGCCGTCCTCGCCGGCATCGCCCACCTCGTGGTGCGCCGCTACGCGAAGTACGCCGACCCGCTGCTGCTGCCGATCGGCACGCTGCTCAACGGGCTCGGCTGCGTCCTGATCTGGCGGCTCGACCAGTCGGAGCGGCTGCAGAACCTGGCCAAGCGCCAGTTCGGCCAGTTCTCCGAGTCGGCCCCCCGCCAGATGATGTACACGGCGCTCGCCATCGCCCTGTTCGCCGCCGTGCTGCTGCTCCTCAAGGACCACCGCACCCTGCAGCGCTTCACGTACATCTCGATGGCCGCCTCGCTGGTCCTGCTGATCCTGCCGGTCATCCCGGGTCTCGGCGCCGACGTCTTCGGCGCGAAGATCTGGATCAGCGTCGCCGGTTTCTCCATCCAGCCCGGTGAGTTCGCGAAGATCGTCATCGCGATCTTCTTCGCCGGATACCTGATGGTGAAGCGCGACGCCCTCGCGCTGGCCAGCCGCCGCTTCATGGGCCTCTACCTGCCGCGCGGCCGCGACCTCGGCCCGATCCTGATGATCTGGGCGATGAGCCTGCTCGTCCTCGTCTTCGAGAACGACCTCGGCACCTCGCTGCTCTTCTTCGGCATGTTCGTGATCATGCTGTACGTGGCCACCGAGCGCACCAGCTGGATCGTCATCGGCCTCGTCATGAGCGTGGCCGGCGCGGCCGTCGTCGGCGCGACCGCCAGCCACGTCAAGGCCCGCGTCACCGCCTGGCTCGACCCCTTCGCCTGCTACTCGAAGTCGGGCGCCTGCGAGCAGGTCGGCCAGTCGATCATGAGCTTCGGCTCCGGCGGGGTCCTCGGCACCGGCTGGGGCCAGGGCAACTCCGACCTCATCGGATTCGCCGCCAACTCCGACTTCATCTTCTCCACGGTCGGCGAAGAGCTCGGCCTCGCGGGCGTCATGGCCTTCCTGCTGCTCTACGGCCTGATCATCGAGCGCGGCGTGCGTACCGCCCTCGCCGCCCGCGACCCCTTCGGCAAGCTCTTCGCCATCGGTCTCTCCGGCGCCTTCGCCCTCCAGATCTTCGTGGTCGCCGGCGGAGTCATGGGCCTCATCCCCCTGACCGGCATGACCATGCCCTTCCTCGCGTCCGGCGGTTCGTCCGTCCTCGCCAACTGGGCCCTCATCGGGATCCTCATCCGGATCAGCGACACCGCACGCCGCCCCGCCCCGGCCCCGGCACCGTCCCCCGACTCCGAGATGACCCAGGTGGTCCGCCCGTCATGAACAAGCCCCTGCGTCGCATCTCGATCTTCTGCGGGCTGCTCGTCCTCGCGCTGCTGATCCGGACCAACTGGCTCCAGTACGTCCAGGCCGACGAACTCAGCACCCGCAAGGAGAACCGCAGGGTCCAGATCGCCCAGTACGCCACCCAGCGCGGCAACATCATCGTCGCGGGCGGCCAGGCGATCACGGGCTCCGCCGCCACCGACGGCAGCGACTACAAGTACAAGCGGGTCTACAACGAGGGCGCGCTCTGGGCACCGGTGACCGGGTACGCCTCCCAGGCCTTCGGCTCCACCCAGCTGGAATCCCTCGAAGACAAGATCCTCACCGGCAACGACGACCGGCTGTTCTTCGACCGCACCATCGGCATGTTCACCGGCGAGAAGAAGGCCGGCGGCAACGTCGTCACCACGCTGCTGCCCGACGCCCAGAAGGCCGCGTACGAGAAGCTCGGCGACAAGACGGGCGCCGTCGCCGCGATCGACCCGCGCACCGGCGCCATCCTCGCGCTGGTCAGCACCCCCTCGTACGACCCCTCCCTCTTCGCCGGCAACTCCAAGACCGACGAGAAGAACTGGGTCGAGCTGAAGGACAGCCCGGAGAAGAAGCTCGTCAACCGCGCCCTGCGCGAGACCTACCCGCCCGGCTCGACCTTCAAGGTCGTCACCGCCGCGGCCGCGCTGGAACACGGCGTCGTCACCGACATCAACGCGCCGACGGACACCCCCGAGCCGTTCTTCCTGCCGACGACCAAGACTCCGATGGTCAACCACGCCAAGGGCTGCGAGAAGGCGACGCTCAACTTCGCGCTCCAGGTCTCCTGCAACTCCGTCTTCGCCAACGTCGCCGACAAGGTGACCAAGGACAAGATGCTGGAGACGGCGCAGAAGTTCGGCTTCAACAACGACAAGATCGACACCCCGGTCCGGGCGTTCGCCAGCGTCTACGACAAGAACATGGACCGTCCGGGCAACTCGCTCTCCGCGATCGGCCAGTTCAACACCGCCGCCACCCCGCTGCAGATGGCGATGGTCGCCGCGGCCGTCGCCAACGACGGCAAGCTGATGAAGCCGTACATGGTCGACCAGCTCACCGCGCCGAACCTCGACGTCATCGAGAAGCACGAGCCGCAGGAGATGAGCCGCCCGCTCTCGCCCGCCAACGCGCAGAAGCTCCAGCAGATGATGGTCAACGTCGTCGAGAACGAGAACGGCACCGGCGGCAAGGCCAAGATCAAGGACGTCACCGTCGGCGGCAAGACCGGCACCGCGCAGCACGGCGAGAAGAACGCCAAGCGCCCTTACGCCTGGTTCATCGCCTACGCCAAGACCGACAAGGGCTCCCCGGTCGCCGTCGCCGTCGTCATCGAGGACAGCGACGCCGATCGTGAGGACATCAGCGGTGGCGGTCTCGCGGCCCCCGTCGCGAAGGCCGTCATGGAAGCCGTGCTCAAGAACCAGAACAAGGGCTGACGGAAGGGACGCAAGGGGCCGACAGCGGCGCGAGAGCCGAACCGGAGTGATCCACATCACTGTTCCCGCCCGGATCCGAGCGTACGGTACCGGTCCGGTATCAGCCTGTGGTCACGAACCGATCACCGACGATCGGCCGGTAGCCTTTGCGCGAACAGCACACCGCCGGACCACACACGGGTGCGGTCGGGACTGACGGAGAGGGCTGCAACGTTATGGAAGAGCCGCGTCGCCTCGGCGGCCGGTACGAGCTGAGCCACGTGCTCGGCCGCGGTGGCATGGCCGAGGTCTACCTCGCCCACGACACCCGGCTCGGCCGTACCGTCGCCGTCAAGACCCTGCGTGCCGACCTCGCCCGCGACCCGTCCTTCCAGGCCCGGTTCCGGCGCGAGGCCCAGTCGGCCGCGTCGCTCAACCACCCGGCGATCGTCGCGGTCTACGACACCGGCGAGGACTACGTCGACAACATCTCCATCCCGTACATCGTGATGGAGTACGTCGACGGCTCCACCCTGCGCGAGCTCCTGCACTCCGGCCGCAAGCTGCTGCCCGAGCGCACGCTGGAGATGACCATCGGCATCCTCCAGGCCCTCGAGTACTCGCACCGCGCCGGCATCGTGCACCGTGACATCAAGCCCGCCAACGTGATGCTCACCCGCACCGGCCAGGTCAAGGTCATGGACTTCGGCATCGCCCGCGCCATGGGCGACTCCGGCATGACCATGACGCAGACCGCGGCCGTGATCGGCACCGCCCAGTACCTCTCCCCGGAGCAGGCCAAGGGCGAGCAGGTCGACGCGCGCTCCGACCTCTACTCCGCGGGCTGCCTGCTGTACGAACTCCTCAGCGTCCGGCCGCCGTTCATCGGCGACTCCCCGGTCGCCGTGGCGTACCAGCACGTACGGGAAGAACCGCAGCCGCCGTCGAACTTCGACCCCGAGATCACGCCCGAGATGGACGCGATCGTGTTGAAGGCGCTGGTCAAGGACCCCGACTACCGCTACCAGTCCGCCGACGAGATGCGCGCCGACATCGAGGCCTGCCTCGAAGGCCAGCCCGTCGCGGCCGCCGTGGCCATGGGCACGCCCGGCTACGGCTACCCCGACCAGGGCCACGGCTACGGGCACCAGGGCTACGACCAGCCCACCACCGCCCTGCGCACGGCCGACGCCGGCCAGACCTCCATGCTCCCGCCGATGCCCCCGGGCGACGGCGGCTACGGCTACGGGGACCAGGGCCAGGGCAGCTACGACCAGGGCGGCCACGGCCGGCGCCCGCAGAAGAAGAGCAAGGCCTCGACGATCCTGCTGGTCACGGCGGGCATCCTCGTCCTGGTCGGCGCGATCCTCATCGGGCGCTCCCTCTTCAGCGGCGGCGCGGACAACCGGCCCAACGTGCCCAAGCTCATCGGCCAGACCTTGGAACAGGCCCAGAAGACCGGCGACAACGTCGGCCTCAAGGTCGAGAAGGAAGCCGATCAGCCCTGCGACAACCAGCCCAAGGGCAACATCTGCGAGCAGAACCCGGCGCCCGACACCAAGGTCGACAAGGGCTCCACGATCAAGGTCAAGGTCTCCTCGGGCGCGCCGGACGTGGCCGTGCCCGACGTCCTCAACGTGAAGTTCGAGGACGCGGAGAAGGCGCTCAAGGACAAGGGCTTCGCGGTCGAGAAGAAGACCCAGGAGTCCGACCGGACCGCCGGCACCGTCCTGGACCAGACCCCCAAGAGCGGCGCGAAGGCCCAGAAGGGCTCGACCGTCACGGTGACCGTCGCCAAGGAACAGGCGAAGGCCGAGATGCCGGACCTCCTCGGGAAGACCCGGGAGCAGGCGATCAAGGCGCTGAACGACGCCAAGCTCAAGCTGGGCAGCCAGACGGAGGTCGACTCCCCGGGAGCCGCGCCGAAGACGATCGTCCAGCAGCAGTACCAGCCGGGCGAGCAGCTCGCGGTGGGCACGACGGTCAACGTCCAGATCGCCAAGGCCTCGCAGCAGACGCAGGTCCCGCAGCTGATCACCAAGACCGTCGCGCAGGCCAAGGCGGACCTGGCGAGCCGGGGCCTGAGCCTCCAGGTCATCGCGGGTCCGACGGACGACAGGGCGATCGTCATGGTCACCGACCCGCCGGCGGGCACCCCGGTCGAAGCGGGCCGCGTCATCAACGTCCAGACGGTGGCCGGCCAGCAGAACGGCGGCAATGACGGCGGGACGCTCTTCGGCGGCCTGACGGGCGGCCGGCGCTAGTCGGCACTTCGCCCCGCAGAGACGCGGGAAAGCCCCTGTGGGCGGCCTCAGAGCCGCGCACAGGGGCTTTCCCGTGTCCAGCGTCGGGCGTCCGGCGTCAGCGCAGTTCCGCCGGGGGCGTGCGCTGCGCGTCCACCTTCTCCGTGCGGACCAGCTCGCCCCACACGACGTAGCGGAACTTCGACGTGTAGACCGGCGTGCAGGTCGTCAGCGTGATGAAGCGGCCCGGCGCCGTCCGGCCCGACTCCTTCGGGACCGCGGAGATCACGTCCACGTCGTACTTCGACGTCTGGCGTAGCTCCGCGAAGACCTTGTACACGTACCAGGTGTCCCGCGTCTCGAAGACGACCGCGTCGCCGTTCTTCACCTTGTCGATGTTGTGGAACTTCGCGCCGTGCCCGTCCCGGTGCGCCGCCAGGGCGAAGTTCCCCGACGGCTCCCACGGCAGGGCCGCCTTCACCGGGTCCGTGTAGTACCCGGCCACGCCGTCGTCGAGGACGTCCGGCGCCGTGCCCTTCTTGACCAGGACCTCGGCGTTCTTCATCGCCGGTACGTGCAGGAAGCCGATGCCGTCCTGGGTGTCGAGCGCCCCCGGCGCCGCGGCCCCGTTCGCCCCCGGGGCGGTCTGCCACTGCTGGCGGATCTCGTTGCCGCGCGCCGACGCCTGCCGGTCCGCGAGCACGTTCGTCCACCACAGCGAGTACGCGACGAACAGGCCGAGGACGAGGCCCACGGTGATCAGGAACTCGCCCAGCAGGCTCAGGAACCCGGCGAGCACACTGCGGCTCTGGGGCGGCGACGCGGCACGTGACACTGCTTGTTCGTCCTTACGGGCTGGCCAGCGCGGGCGGAGCACCCTGGCTGCGGGGGCGTTCGTCGGTCATCCTGCCCCATACGATCATCCGGAAGGTGCTCGTGAACTCGGGGGTGCAGGTCGTCAGCGTGATGTACCGGCCCGGGGCGGTGAAGCCCGAGCCCTCCGGCACCGGTTTGATCACCGAGACGTTCGCCGGCGGGGTCTGCGCCAGCGACGAGGTGATCTCGTACGTGTAGTACGCGTCCCGCGTCTCGACCACGACCGGGTCCCCCGGCACCAGCCGGTTGATGAAGCGGAACGGTTCGCCGTGGGTGTTGCGGTGGCCCGCCAGCGCGAAGTTGCCCTGCTTGTCGGCCGGCATCGCCGTCTTCAGCGCGCCGTCCCCGTAGTGCCCGACCATCCCCTTGTCGAGCACCTTCGGCTTGCTGACCCCTTCCGCCACCGGCACCTTCACGTCCAGTTTCGGGATGTGCAGGATCGCGAAGCCCTCCCCGGGCTCGAACGCCGAGACCTGCGGGGCGGCCGCCCCGCCGGGGTTGCGTTCCCAGTTGTGCCGCAGCGAGCCGGCCGCCCCGTTCGCCGTCCGCTCCGCCAGCACGTTCGTGTACCAGAGCTGGTAGGCGACGAACAGCAGCATCACCACGCCCAGCGTGATGAACAGCTCCCCGGCGAGCCTGCTCGCGACGACCACCGGGCCGCCCGACGCGGGCCGCCTGCGCCGCCGGCCCCCGCTGCGCCTGCGCGTGCGCTTCGCGGCCTCCTGAGCTGCCCTGCGCCGCGCGGCCCGGCCCTCCGTGGGCGCGGACGGCGCGACCGCGGTCACGCGACGGCCTTGCCCACCACCGGGGCCAGCCCCACCGAGCGCTCGACGGCCCCCGCGTCCCCGCAGCGCACCAGCCAGTTCGCGAGCATCCGGTGGCCCCACTCGGTCAGCACCGACTCGGGGTGGAACTGCACGCCCTCGACGTCGTGCTCCCGGTGCCGCAGCCCCATGATGATCCCGTCCTCGGTGCGCGCGGTGACCTCCAGCACGTCCGGCAGGGTCGCCGGCTCGGCAGCGAGCGAGTGGTAGCGGGTCGCGGTGAAGGGCGAGGGCAGTCCCTCGAAGACGCCGAGGCCCTCGTGCACCACCGGCGAGGTCTTCCCGTGCAGCAGCTCGGGCGCCCGGTCGACGACGCCGCCGTACGCCACGGCCATGGACTGCATGCCGAGGCACACGCCGAAGACCGGGACGCCGGTGTCGGCGCAGTGGCGGACCATGTCGACGCAGACGCCCGCCTGCTCCGGCGTGCCCGGCCCGGGCGACAGCAGCACGCCGTCGAAGCCGTCCTGCGCGTGGGCGAGTTCGACCTCGTCGTTGCGCAGCACCTCGCACTCCGCGCCGAGCTGGTACAGGTACTGGACCAGGTTGAAGACAAAGCTGTCGTAGTTGTCGACAACCAGAATGCGCGCGCTCACGGAGTGGCTCCCGATCCCTCGTCCACCGTTACGTCGTTGAACGGGAGGAGCGGCTCGGCCCACGGGAAGACGTACTGGAAGAGCACGAAGACCACTCCGAGGACCAGTACGAGAGAGATCAGCGCGCGAACCCACGCGTTGCCCGGCAGCTGCCGCCAGATCCAGCCGTACATGCCGTCTGTTTCCTATCCGTCCACGATCGACCACCGCACCGCGGGGGCGGTACGCCAACAGACTAAAGCCAGCGGCCCGGCCGGGTGGGTCAGCTCGGCAAACCCTCCGGCCGGCCCTGGGCGACCGTGCGGGTCTGGGTCAGCTCCGCCCAGACGACCAGCCGGTGGCTGTGGCCCCACTCGGGGTCGCAGGTCGTGAGCGTCAGGTACCGCCCGGGCCCGGTGAACGGCGACCGGCGCGGCACGGGGTCGACCACCCCGATGTCGGTGGGCAGGGTGCGCAGCGGCCCGCCGCGGACCGTGTACGTGTACCAGGAGGTCGCGTCCTTGAGGATCACGGCGTCCCCGGGGCGCAGCTCGGGGAAGTCCTTGAAGGGGTCGCCGTACGTCCGCCGGTGGCCCGCGACGGAGAAGTTCCCGGTGCCGCCGAGGCGGGCGGTGCCCGCGTAGTGGCCGAGGCCCTTCTTCAGCAGCTCGGTGCCGGTGCCCTCCAGGACAGGCTTGTTCCAGTCCGGGCCGAAGCGCGGGACGTACATCTCGGCGAAGGCCCGGCCCGGCGGGTACGCGGCCTGGTCCTGCTCCTGGTCCTGGTCCTGCTCCGGCGGCGCGGGCAGCGGGGCGGCGCCGGGCGCCGGCGTCTGCTGCCGCGGGGCGGCGGGCGCGGCGGCCGGTGCCCCGGCCGAGGCCCAGCCGTCGCGCATCCGGGCCATCTCCCCGTCCATGGCCCGGTCGGCCTTGACCCCGGTCCACAGCAGGACGTACGCCACGAACAGCACGATCAGCGTGCCCGCCGTCAGGCACACCTCGCTGAACGTCCGCACCACCAGGCGCAGTACGACGTCACGGCGTACTGCTCGCGGAGGCGGCGTCCAGCGGCTTCGCATAGTGGAGGTCCACTGTGCCGGAGTAGCCGGGGAGTGTCAGCTCCCTGTGCTCGTCCACTTTCCAGCCCAGCCCGTACGCCGTCACGTACAGCTGGTAGTTCTGCAGGGCCGGGGAGGCGGCGAGCGCCTTGCGCAGCGCGGCCGGGTCCCCGACCGCGCTCACCTTGTACGGGGGCGAGTAGACGCGGCCCTGGAGGATCAGCGTGTTGCCGACGCAGCGCACCGCGCTGGTGGAGATCAGCCGCTGGTCCATGACCTGGATGCCCTCGGCGCCGCCCTGCCACAGGGCGTTCACCACGGCCTGGAGGTCCTGCTGGTGGATCACCAGGTCGTTGGGCTGCGGCTCGGGCACGTTGGGGATGCGGGCCGTGGCGTTCGGCGGGGCGTCGTTCAGGGTGACCGTGAGCCCCTTGCCGGACAGCGGCTCGGTGCCCGAGGCGACCCGCAGGGCGGCCAGCTTGGCGTCCTCGGCCTTGGTGCTGCCGTCGTCGCGGTCGGCGAGGGCGTCCACCCGGCCGCGGACGGCCGCGGTGCTCTGTTCGAGCAGCGCGTTGTTCTGGCTGCGCTCGTGGATGAGGTCCGAGAGCTTGAGGAGCGAGGCGTCCGTCCGGATGTTCGTACCCTTGGAGGTGTTGAAACTGGTGACGAAGATGAGACCGGCCAGGGCGAAAACGGCGGCCGTCAGCAGCCGGATCGGTCTGGCCCGGCGACGGGGACCCGCGGAGGAGTCGTCGGAATTGCTCAACGTACCCTTCTCCTTCAACGCCACAGGTCCACTACGCTAACGGACGCCCGGGGCAGGCAAGGTCCCCAGCGCATCGACAGGAGAGCCCCTCGTGCCGAAGTCACGTATCCGCAAGAAGGACGACTACACGCCGCCGCCGGCGAAGCAGGCGCAGACGATCAGGCTGACCAACCGCAGCTGGGTCGCCCCGGTCATGCTGGCGTTCTTCCTGATCGGTCTCGCGTGGATCGTCGTCTTCTACGTGACCGAGACCCAGCTGCCGATCGAGGCACTGGGCAACTGGAACATCGTGGTCGGATTCGGCTTCATCGCGGCGGGATTCGGCGTGTCCACGCAGTGGAAGTAACCGGCCCCTGATCACGCGCCGGCAAGCACAGGCGCACCGGGTCCGACAAGCTCTCCCCAGGAGTTATCCACAGCGTCATCCACACCTGAGGAAAAGACAGAAGATCTGTGGATAACTCTGTGGAGTGTTGACGCCGGTGTGATCAGGTGAGTTCGGCCGTACGCACCAGGACCACCGCCGCTGCCAGCAGGAATGCCGCCGCGCAGGTGCCCCATTGGACCAGCGTGCGCGTCCTGCCGGCGGCCGGTCCCACCATGCCCAGGCCGACCAGCAGGCCGGTCACCAGGCCGCCGATGTGGGCCTGCCAGGACACGGACAGGCTGCCGCCGAAGGGCACGAAGGTCAGTACCAGCATGAGCACGACCATGGTGATGACCGGCCGCATCTCGTAGCGCAGGCGGCGCACCAGCACGACGGTCGCGCCGAGCAGGCCGAAGATCGCGCCGGAGGCGCCGAGGGTCGGGGTGTTCGGCGCCGTCAGCAGATAGACGAGGGCGCTTCCGCCGAGACCCGCCAGCAGGAACACGGCGAGGTAGCGGACCCGGCCCAGGGCCGCCTCCAGCGGGCCCCCGATCACCCACAGGGCCAGCATGTTGCCCCCGATGTGCCACCACTCCACATGCAGGAACACCGAGCTCATCAGCCGGTAGTACTGACCGGTGGAGACCCCTTCTACGGGGCCGCCGAAGTATTCGACGTACCGCCCGAGCAGCTCCAGCTGGACCACGACCGCCGGCGCGAGCAGGCCCACCAGGAACACCGCGGCGTTGATCCCGATGAGGACCTTGGTGACCAGGTGCGGATCGGCGGCGACCACCCCGCCCGCGACGGTGCGCGGCGCGTTCACGACCGGTCCGCGCCCCGTACCGGAGCCGTCACGGACGCAGTCGGGGCACTGGAAGCCGACCGAGGCGCTGATCATGCACTCGGGGCAGATGGGGCGCTCGCAGCGCGTGCAGCGGATCCCCGTGTCGCGGTCCGGGTGGCGGTAGCAGCCCGGCAGACGGTCGGTGTCCATCGGTCCCCTCGGTCAGCGGCGGGGCGGGCGGTGCCCCCGCCGGTCGTCCGGATGTGGCCCCATCTGTTGCCACGCATGCAGGACGGACGGGCGGGGCGGAAAGGTTCCCGGGGCGACGGCTCGGGGGTCAGCGCTTCTCGACGACGACGGACTGGATGATCACGTCGTCGAGGGGACGCTCGGTGCGCGGGTTCGTCCGCAGGCCGGCGATGTCGTCCACGATCTTCTGGCTGGCCTTGTCGGTGACCTCGCCGAAGATGGTGTGCTTGCGGGTCAGCCAGGCGGTGGGCGCGACGGTGATGAAGAACTGCGACCCGTTGGTGCCCGGGCCGGCGTTGGCCATGGCGACCAGGTACGGCTTGGTGAAGGCCAGGTCGGGGTGGAACTCGTCGGCGAACTGGTAGCCGGGGCCGCCGGTGCCGTTGCCGAGCGGGTCGCCGCCCTGGATCATGAAGCCGCTGATGACGCGGTGGAAGACGGTGCCGTCGTACAGCGCATCGGTGGTCTTCTGGCCGTCGGTGGGACGGGTCCATTCGCGGGCGCCCGTGGCCAGCTCCACGAAGTTCTTGACCGTCTTCGGAGCGAAGTTCGCCAGGAGCTCGATCTCGATGTCGCCGTGGTTGGTCTTCAGGGTGGCGTAGAGCTTCTCGGCCACGGATCTGCCTTCCATAGTCATCACTGTCGGTTCCAGATACTCCCACGGAGCGCTGCACGGCACAGAAATCCTCCACCCGTATGCCCTGTCACGCATGCCGCCCGGCGGTATGGCAGGCATGATCCGACAAAGGGTGGAAAGGTGAACTGTGTCCGCCACCGAGGAGGAGGATCCTGTGACCCGCAAGGACAGCGTGCACCTGGCCGCCGAAAGCGCCAGGGACACGGCGAGGCACGCAGCGGAAGCGGTGGCGCCGTACGCAACGGCCGCCAGGGAAGCCGCCGCGCACTACGCGGCCGAGGCGAACGAGCGGCTGGCGCCGAAGGTCTCGTACGCGACCGCCGAGGCGGCCCGGCAGGCCCGTACGGCGTACGACGCGCATCTGCACCCGAGGATGAGGGCGGCCCGCACGCACGTGCCCCCGAACGTGGACCGGGCGGCGACGATGGCCGTGCACCACACGCGCCGCGCGGCGCGGCAGGCGGCCGACTACACGCAGCCGAAGCTGGAGAGCGCGCTCGCGGCGGCCCAGCCGGTGGCCGAGGAGGCCGCGTCCCGGTCGACGGCGGCCCTGGCGGCGCTGCGCGGCCAGGTCTCGGCCAAGGAGGTGCAGCGGCTGGTCAAGCGCCACGAGCGGCGCTGCCGGGCCGGCCGGGCGTTCAAGTACGTGGCGGTGGTCGGCCTGGTGGCCGGTGCCGCGTACATGGCGTGGCGGTGGTGGGACCAGCAGTCCAACCCGGACTGGCTCGTCGAGCCGCCGGCCGCCACCGAGCTGTCGCGCGAGCGCGACCAGGCCAGTTTCGACGACGAGCTGGCGGCGAAGGAGCGCGAGGCCTCCTCCGGCACGGCGGACGAGTGAGCCGGCGCTGACCGCGGACGGTCCGAGCGCGGACGGTCCGAGCGCAGACGGCGAGAGGGCCCGGATCCGACGGATCCGGGCCCTCTCCCCATGTCCCGCCCCGAGTGCCTACTGGGGGAGGGTGAGCACCTGGCCGGGGTGGACGAGCTCGGGGTTCGAGCCGATGACGCCCCGGTTCATGGCGTAGAGCTCGCGCCAGCGGGCCTCGTTGCCCAGCTCCCGGCGGGCGATCGCGGAGAGCGAGTCGCCCGCCCGCACGGTGTACGTACGCTTCTTGACGGCCGGCGCCGGCTTGGGCGCCGGAGCCGCCGGCACAGCCTTGTGCGCGGCGGACGAGGGCGTCGGGGTGTGCGGCGCGGGCTTCGGCGGCGCCGCGGCGGCCATGCGCTCGGCGGCCGCCTTGGTGGCCGAGACGGCGTCGGTGTACTTCGCCGCGTAGTCGGCGGACGCGGCGGCCGCGGCCTTCTCCGCGGCCTCGTGCTTCTTCTTGTCGGACTTGAGGAAGTCGAAGAGTCCCATGGGTCTGTGCGCCTCCGGCGTGGTGTCGCCCCCTGGCTCGGTGCCTTCCCCCACTGTCTGACAGCCCGCGCCGCCCGGCCCTGTGACAGGGCCAACCGGGGGACCCGGGCAGGGGCCCGCCTGCTGTTACTGTCCACGGATGCCCGAGCTCGTCTTCCCCTCCCCCCGCCTGCACGCCTCCTGGCTCGCCGCCCGCGAGGAATGGGGCCCCGACGCCCACATGGACGGCGCGGGACTCGGCTCGGAGGACGACGTGGACACCCCCGAGGGCTTCGCCGCCTGGACGGAGCGGCTGCGCGGGTACGGGGACCGGACCCGCCCCGTCGAGCAGGGCCGCGTGCACGCCACGTACTGGTGGATCACCGAGGACGACACCTATCTGGGCGCCATCGACCTGCGCCACTACCTGAACGGCTTCCTCCTCGACGCCGGCGGCCACATCGGCTACGGCATCCGGCCCTCCGCGCGCCGCCGCGGCCTGGCCGGCTGGGCCCTCGGCTCGGTCCTGTACGAGGCCCGGCTCCTCGGGATGGACCGGGTGCTCCTGACGTGCGACCCCGGCAACACGGGGTCGGTGCGCACGATCGAGCGGGGCGGCGGCGTCCTGGAGGACGTGCGCGAGACCCTCGTCGGCCCCAAGCGCCGGTACTGGATCGACCTCTAGCCGGGGCGCCGGCGCGCGCGCCACACCACGCAAAGAGGCCACCTGACCTGCGTTTCCGCTGGTCAGGTGGCCTCTGGTGCTGTGGAGCTTAGGAGATTCGAACTCCTGACATCTGCCTTGCAAAGGCAGCGCTCTACCAACTGAGCTAAAGCCCCGAAAAGATGGACGCGACCGCCTCCCGTGAAGGTGTGGCCGTTCCGCAGAACAGAGTACCGGGTGTACCCCCGCATCTCGCAAAATTATGGGGGCTCCCGCCACGCGACCACGCTCCGTAAGATGCTCGCGAGGTTCGCACCAGCGAAGTAGGGGAGTAGTAAGAGTGGACGCTGTTCAGCAAGAGGCCACGGCCAGAGCCAGAGAGCTTCAGCGCAGTTGGTACGGGGAGCCGCTGGGCGCTCTCTTCCGCCGGCTCATAGATGACCTCGGCTTGAACCAGGCCCGCCTCGCTGCCGTCCTCGGACTGTCGGCGCCCATGCTGTCCCAGCTGATGAGCGGCCAGCGGGCCAAGATCGGGAACCCGGCCGTGGTGCAGCGCGTCCAGGCCCTCCAGGATCTCGCGGGCCAGGTGGCGGACGGAAGCGTCAGCGCGGCCGAGGCCACCGACCGGATGGACGAGATCAAGAAGACCCAGGGAGGCTCCGTCCTCAGCAACAGCGGGCAGACCACGACCGGTTCGGGCGCGCCCACCGTCAAGCGCGTCGTCCGCGAGATCCAGTCGCTGCTGCGCTCGGTCTCCGCGGCCGGCGACATCATCGACGCGGCCGACTCCCTCGCCCCCAGCCATCCCGAACTGGCAGAGTTCCTCCGGGTCTACGGCGCGGGCCGCACCGCCGACGCGGTCGCCCACTACGAGTCCCACCAGAACTGACGCGGAAACGCAAGCACGAGACGCACGCACGAGACGGGGGACGGGCGCAGCGATGGGTGAGGTCTTCGCCGGTCGGTACGAGCTGATCGATCCGATCGGGCGCGGTGGCGCGGGCGCCGTATGGCGGGCCTGGGACCACCGGCGCCGCCGGTACGTCGCCGCCAAGGTCCTGCGGCAGAGCGACGCCCACACCCTGCTGCGGTTCGTGCGGGAGCAGGCCCTGCGCATCGACCACCCGCACGTGCTGGCCCCGGCCAGCTGGGCGGCGGACGACGACAAGGTCCTGTTCACGATGGACCTCGTCGCCGGCGGCTCCCTCGCCCACGTGATCGGGGACTACGGCCCGCTGCCGCCCCGTTTCGTGTGCACGCTGCTCGACCAGCTCCTGTCGGGGCTGGCGGCGGTGCACGCGGAAGGCGTCGTCCACCGCGACATCAAGCCCGCCAACATCCTGATGGAGGCCACCGGATCCGGACGGCCGCACCTGCGGCTGTCCGACTTCGGCATCTCGATGCGCAAGGGCGAGCCGCGCCTCACCGAGACCGACTACGTGGTCGGCACCCCCGGCTACATCGCCCCGGAACAACTCCTCGGCTCCGAACCCGACTTCCCCGCCGACCTCTTCGCCGTCGGGCTGGTCGCCCTCTACCTCCTGCGCGGCGCCAAGCCCGATTCCCGGGCCCTGCTCGACCACTTCCTCGCCCATGGCACCCCCGCCGCCCCCGAGGGCGTCCCGGCGCCGCTCTGGGACGTCATCGCGAACCTCCTCCAGCCGGACCCCGAGAGCCGGTTCAAGACCGCCACAGGGGCCCGCAAGGCCCTTGCCGAGGCCGTGGAGCTGCTCCCCGGTCCCGCGCCGGGCGAGGACCCGGTGGAGGTGTTCGACCAACTCGGCCCGCTCCCCGCAGGCTTCGGGCCCCAGGGGCCGCAGAGCACGGCCGCGGTGACCCCCGAGTCGCCCACCGCGGCCGGGGTGATCCCGGCGCAGGAACAGGCGCGGGCACAGGTGCACGCACAGGCACATGTCCCGGCGCACGCGACCGCGGCCGCCCCCGTGCCGGCCGCCCCGGCGGGGTTCGGGCCGCCGCCGGCCGGGGTGTTCGGGCCTTCGGAGACGGGGAGCTTCCACCTCCCGCCACCGGTGCGCCCCGAGACCCCGGGCTCCCCCGGCACGACCGCGGCCACCCCCGTCGCCACCCCGTACGCGGCGCCCGCGCGGTCCGGCGGGATCGCCCCGCCGTCGGCGCGGGCCACCGCGGGTCTCCTCACCGCGGCGCTGCTCTGCTTCGCCGTGGGCATCTGGGCGCTGACCCGGATCTGAGCCGGCTCGGAGCCGGATCAGAGCTGACTCGAAGCCGGCTCGGAGCCGGATCCGAGCCGGAGCGGAGCTGGCTCGAAGCCGGATCGGAGCCGGATCGGAGACGCCTCGCGCGCTCTGATCCGCCTTACGCGGTCCGTCCGCGACGCCGGCCCAGCAGGAACCATCCGCCGAGCACGAGCAGCAGCACGGTCCCCGTGCCGAAGCCGGCACCGGCCACCACCCGCATCACCGAGCGCCCGTCGGCCGCCTCCGCGGCCTCGGGGGCGGTGAGCCCGTCCTTGGCGGCCGCCCGTTCGTCCGCGCCGACCCCGAACCCGGCCGCGGTCAGGCTCTCCTTGTACGCGGGCCCCTTGGCCGGGCCGCCGGTGACGTCCATGCGCAGGGTCAGCGGCACCGGGCTCGCGTCCTCGGTGAACTCGGCGACCTTCGCCCCCAGGGTCACCGCGATGTAGTACCAGCCCGCCACCCGGACCCCCCGCACCTCGCCGGTGTCCGAGAAGCGGTTCTCGTACGCCACCGGCGCCGTCTTCGGCAGGGTGACGCCCGCCTGCTTCCCGGCGTACGGGACGTCCTTGTCCTCGACCAGGCCCCGGTACGGGCTGTACAGCGCGACGCTGAGCCCGCCCGCGGCCGATCCGTACGACTTGGTCATCCTGGCGCCGGCGAGCTCGGCGCTGAGCCCCAGCTGCTGTCCCCAGTCGAGCGGGACCCGGTAGAAGCGGGTCTGCCCGGGCCGCAGGTCGTCCCGCCAGACCCCGCTGCCCAGCGCCCGGGCGTCGTTGAAGCCGGTGCCCCCGCTGCGCGCCACCGGTTCGCTGCCGGGCAGCGTCGGCGAGGCCGAGGGCCAGACGCTGGGCGCGGTGGTGGGGGCGCTGCCGGCGGCGAGGCCGGGCTCGCGCTGGAGCAGCAGTTCCACCGGCCACGCGCCCGGGTCGGAGTCCTTGGCGGCGGTGCGGGTGACCTTCGCGAAGTAGACGCCGGCGCCCTGGCATTCGGCGTCCTCCTCCAGCCGCCGGACCGCGACCGCGCCGAGGGGGACCGGGTCGTAGCCGAAGCCGGCCCGGCCGGGGTTGTTCGGGCAGCGCCCGCCCTCCTTGGTCATGATCTCGACCTCGAGGCCGTCGCCGTAGCCGACCTTGGCGCCGCGCGGCGGCTGGAGGACGGCGGAGAAGTACACGCTGGAGGCGTCGTCGAGATTGAGCCGGTAGACGCGCTCGCCCGGGCCGATGGTGTCGGCGTAGGCCTGCCCGGCCGTCACGAGCGGGGCGTCCGCGCTGCTGGGCCTGCCCTCGATCCTTTTGGCGCCCTCGGCGCCCCGGTACCCCGGCACCGGCTGCGGGGGCGCCGTGGCGGCCTGCACCGCCCCCGGAAGGCCCCCGGCCAGCGCCAGGGCCGCCGCCCCCACCAGCACCGTCGTCCGTACCCGCCCCATCACGCCACCCCGATTTTGCTAGCGCAAGCCAAATCTTTGCAGAACGTAATTTTTCGTCACAGAACAGCACAAAGCCCCGGCCGCAGCGGCAGCCGGGGCTTCATGAGATCAGCTTTCGGTCTCACACACCGGAACCAGAGGGCACGGAGTCAGTTGCCTCCGTCCACAGGTCCTGCTCGGCGCGGTCCGCCTGGATCTGGCGGTACACGAGGAGCCCGCCGATGGCGGCCAGTGCGACCAGGAGCAGCTTCTTCACCGCGCGACCTCGTCTTTCATTGACGTTGGGGACTTCTGACGGCCAACAATACACACGCACCGATACCGTTCGGTGACCTGGGAAGCCCTCAACTGACCCTACGAAGAAGACCCCCAGGCCGGGGGCCTGGGGGTCTTCTTCACTGTGGGGCTAACAGGATTTGAACCTGTGGCCTCATCCTTATCAGGGATGCGCTCTAACCAACTGAGCTATAGCCCCATCCGCGCTGCGCGCTGACTCCTGAAGATTAGCGCACAGACACGGTCCCGCCAAAATCCGTTCCCCGGGGCAGTCCCCGCAGGTCAATCAGCGGTCATTCGTCCTCGGCGAGCGTGAGCTCCACACCGCCGACGAAGCCCGCCGACAAGTTGTAGATGAACGCGCCCAGCGTCGCCAGCGCCGTCGCCAGCACCACGTCGATGACCGCGATCACCGACGTGAAGATCAGAACGCGCGGCAGCGACAGGAACGACTGGAGGTCGAAGCCGTTGCTCTCGTTCGACCCGGTCGCCTCGCTGATGGTGCCGCCGACGGTCGAGAAGACGCCCATGGCGTCCATGACCATCCACAGCACCGCGGCCGCCACGATCGTGCACACGCCCAGCGCGATCGACAGCAGGAAGCTGACCTTCATCACCGACCACGGGTCGGCCTTGGCCACCCGCAGCCGCGCCTTGCGCGTCCTGGGCGTCGTACGGGCCCCCGTACGCGGCTTGCGCTGCGCGGCGGCGTCCCCGGCTCCCCGCGGCGCGCCCGGCGCCGTGGGAGCCGCGTACGCCTGCGGCGGGTGGTACGGCTGCTCCGCCGGCCGGGCGGCCGGCGCGGTCGTGGCGGCCGTGGCGGCCGGCGCGGCCGCCGGCGCGGCCTTCTCCTGCTTCGGCTTGCGGGTGTCCGTCACGGTCCTCCCCTTGACCTCGGCGGCCTCGGCGGCCCCGTCCGGGGAGTCCGCGGCGGGGCCACGGGTACCGTCCTCCCCAGTCTTGGCCGGTCCGGCGCCCGTGGCTCCACTCACGACTTACTCCTCGTGCTCCCCGGCCGAGGGCTGCGTGCCCTCGGCGGCCTCGGCGGCCTGTCCTTCGGCTGCCTCGGTCTCCTCGACCTCGTCAGCATCCTGACCGGCCTCGGCGTTTCGAGCGATACCGACCACGGCATCGCGCTTGCCCAGGTTGATCAGCTGGACGCCCATGGTGTCACGGCCGGTCTCCCTGACTTCGTTGACTCGCGTACGAATCACACCACCGCCGAGCGTGATGGCGAGAATCTCGTCCGTCTCGTCGACGACGAGCGCCCCGACGAGCGATCCGCGGTCCTCCACGATCTTGGCGGCCTTGATGCCCAGACCACCACGGCCCTGGACGCGGTACTCGTCGACCGGCGTCCGCTTGGCGTAGCCGCCGTCGGTCGCGGTGAAGACGAACGTACCCGGCCTGACAACGCTCATGGAGAGCAGTTCGTCACCTTCGCGGAAACTCATGCCCTTCACGCCCGAGGTGGCACGGCCCATCGGGCGCAGCGCGTCGTCGGTCGCCGTGAAGCGGATCGACTGCGCCTTCTTGCTGATGAGCAGCAGGTCGTCCTCGGCGGACACCAGCTCGGCGCCGATCAGCTCGTCATCGCCGCCGTCCTCGGTCTCCCGGAGGTTGATCGCGATGACGCCACCCGAACGGGGCGAGTCGTAGTCCTTGAGCGCCGTCTTCTTCACCAGGCCGCCCTTGGTGGCCAGGATCAGGTACGGGGCGGCCTCGTAGTCGCGGATCGCGAGGATCTGGGCGATCTTCTCGTCCGGCTGGAAGGCCAGCAGGTTCGCCACGTGCTGCCCGCGGGCGTCGCGGCCGGCGTCCGGCAGCTCGTACGCCTTGGAGCGGTAGACCCGGCCCTTGTTCGTGAAGAACAGGAGCCAGTGGTGCGTGGTGGACACGAAGAAGTGGTCGACCAGGTCGTCCTGCTTCAGCTTCGTGCCGCGCACGCCCTTGCCGCCGCGCTTCTGCGAGCGGTAGTCCTCGGTCTTGGTGCGCTTGACGTAGCCGCCGTGGGTGATCGTGACGACGATGTCCTCTTCGGCGATCAGGTCCTCCATGGACATGTCGCCGTCGAAGGGGACCAGCTTGGAGCGCCGGTCGTCGCCGAACTTCTCGACGAGGGCCGCCAGCTCCTCGCTGACGATCGAGCGCTGCTTCTCCGGCGAGGCCAGGATCGCGTTGTACTCGTTGATCTTCGCCTGGAGCTCGTCGTGCTCGGCGACGATCTTCTGCCGCTCCAGGGCCGCCAGGCGCCGCAGCTGCATCTCCAGGATCGCGTTGGCCTGGATCTCGTCGATCTCCAGCAGGCCCATCAGGCCCTCGCGCGCGATCTCGACGGTGTTGCTCCGCCGGATCAGCGCGATGACCTCGTCGATCGCGTCCAGCGCCTTGAGCAGGCCGCGCAGGATGTGCGCCCGCTCCTCCGCCTTGCGCAGGCGGAACTTCGTACGCCGGACGATGACCTCGATCTGGTGCTGCACCCAGTGGCGGATGAACGCGTCGATCGACAGCGTGCGCGGCACGCCGTCCACGAGCGCCAGCATGTTCGCGCCGAAGTTCGTCTGGAGGTCGGTGTGCTTGTACAGGTTGTTCAGCACGACCTTGGCGACGGCGTCGCGCTTGAGCACGATCACCAGGCGCTGGCCGGTGCGCGACGAGGTCTCGTCGCGGACGTCGGCGATGCCGCCGATCTTGCCGTCCTTGACCAGGTCCGCGATCTTCTGCGCCAGGTTGTCCGGGTTCGTCTGGTACGGAAGCTCCGTGACCACCAGGCACTGGCGGTTCTGGATCTCCTCGACCTCGACCACCGCGCGCATCGTGATCGAGCCGCGCCCGGTCCGGTACGCCTCCTCGATGCCCTTGCGGCCCACGACCAGCGCGCCCGACGGGAAGTCGGGGCCCTTGATCCGCTCCAGGAGCGCGTCGAGCAGCTCCTCGTGCGAGGCGTCCGGGTGCTCCAGCGCCCACTGGGCGCCGGCCGCGACCTCGCGCAGGTTGTGCGGCGGGATGTTGGTGGCCATGCCGACCGCGATACCGGCGCTGCCGTTGACCAGCAGGTTCGGGAAGCGGGCCGGCAGGACGGTCGGCTCCTGGTTGCGGCCGTCGTAGTTGTCCGTGAAGTCGACGGTCTCCTCGTCGATGTCCCGGAGCATCTCCATGGCCAGCGGCATCAGCTTGCACTCGGTGTAGCGCATCGCGGCCGCCGGGTCGTTGCCCGGGGAGCCGAAGTTGCCGTTGCTGTCCACCAGCGGCATGCGCATCGACCACGGCTGGGCCAGGCGGACCAGGGCGTCGTAGATGGAGCTGTCGCCGTGCGGGTGGTACGTACCCATGACGTCACCGACGACGCGGGCGCACTTGTAGAAGCCCTTCTCCGGCCGGTAGCCGCCGTCGTACATCGCGTACAGCACGCGGCGGTGGACCGGCTTGAGGCCGTCCCGTACGTCGGGCAGCGCGCGCGAGACGATGACGGACATCGCGTAGTCGAGGTAGGAGCGCTGCATCTCCGTCTCGAGCCCGACGGGCTCGATGCGCAGCACGGGCTGCTCCTCCGCGGGATTCTCGGCGGTGGGGGTGGTTTCGTCGGCCATTGCTGGTCAGAAGTCCTTTCAGGCGGCGGTCAGCGGAGGCCGACTCAGATGTCGAGGAACCGAACGTCCTTGGCGTTGCGCTGGATGAAGGAGCGTCGCGCTTCGACGTCCTCGCCCATGAGCACGGAGAACAGGTCGTCGGCCTGGGCCGCGTCGTCCAGGGTGACCTGGCCGAGCACGCGGTGGTCCACGTCCATGGTGGTGACGCGCAGTTCCTCGGCGTTCATCTCGCCCAGACCCTTGAAGCGCTGGATCGAGTCTTCCTTGATCCGCTTGCCGTTCTGCTTGCCGAGCTCGACCAGGGCGTCGCGCTCGCGGTCCGAGTACGCGTACTCGAAGTCGTCCCGGCCCCACTTGATCTTGTAGAGCGGCGGGCGCGACAGGTAGACGTGACCGGCTTCGACCAGCGGCCGCATGAAGCGGAACAGGAAGGTCAGCAGCAGGGTGTTGATGTGCTGGCCGTCGACGTCGGCGTCCGCCATCAGGATGATCTTGTGATAGCGGAGCTTCTCGATGTCGAAGTCCTCGTGCACACCGGTACCGAACGCGCTGATCAGCGCCTGGACCTCGGTGTTCTGGAGGATCTTGTCGATACGGGCCTTCTCGACGTTCAGGATCTTGCCGCGGATCGGCAGGATGGCCTGGTACATCGGGTTGCGGCCGGACTTCGCGGAGCCGCCGGCGGAGTCGCCCTCGACGATGAAGATCTCGCACTTGGTCGGGTCGTTCGACTGGCAGTCGGACAGCTTGCCCGGCAGCGAGGCGCTCTCCAGCAGGCCCTTGCGGCGGGTCAGGTCACGGGCCTTGCGGGCCGCGACGCGGGCCGTGGCCGCCTGGATCGACTTGCGGATGATGTCCGCGGCCTCGACCGGGTTGCGGTCGAACCAGTCGTTGAGGTGCTCGTGGACGACCTTCTGCACGAAGGTCTTGGCCTCCGTGTTGCCCAGCTTGGTCTTCGTCTGGCCCTCGAACTGCGGCTCGCCCAGCTTCACCGAGATGATCGCCGTCAGACCCTCGCGGATGTCCTCGCCGGCGAGGTTGTCGTCCTTCTCGCGCAGCAGCTTCTTGTCACGCGCGTAACGGTTCACCAGACCCGTCAGCGCGGCCCGGAAGCCCTCCTCGTGCGTACCGCCCTCGTGCGTGTGGATCGTGTTCGCGAAGGAGTACACGCCCTCCGTGTACTGCGAGTTCCACTGCATCGCGATCTCGACCGAGAGCATGCGCTCCTTGTCCTCGGCCTCGACGTCGATGACGGTCGGGTGGATGAGCTCGCCCTTGCGCGAGTTCAGGTACTTCACGAAGTCGACGATGCCGCCCTCGTAGTAGTACGTGACGGTGCGCGCGGTGGGCGCCGCCGTGTCCGCCTCGGGGTCGTCCGCACCGACGGTCGCCTTGGCCGACTCGCGCTCGTCGGTCAGCTTCAGGGTCAGGCCCTTGTTGAGGAAGGCCATCTCCTGGAAGCGCCGCGACAGCGTCTCGAAGGAGTACTCGGTCGTCTCGAAGATGTCGCCGTCGGCCCAGAACGTCACGGACGTGCCGTGCTCGTCGGTCTCCTCGTTCTTGGCGAGGGCCGCCGTCGGAGCACCGAGCTTGTAGTCCTGCGTCCAGCGGTAGCCGTCGCGCTTGACCTCGACCGCGACCTTCGTCGACAGGGCGTTCACGACGGACACGCCCACACCGTGCAGACCGCCGGAGACGGCGTAGCCGCCGCCGCCGAACTTGCCACCCGCGTGCAGGACGGTCAGGACGACCTCGACGGCCGGCTTCCCCTCCGACGGCACGATGTCGACCGGGATGCCACGGCCGTTGTCGATGACCCGGACACCGCCGTCGGCGAGGATCGTCACGTCGATGGTGTCCGCGTGCCCGGCCAGGGCCTCGTCGACCGAGTTGTCCACCACCTCGTACACGAGGTGGTGGAGACCGCGCTCACCGGTCGAGCCGATGTACATGCCCGGCCGCTTGCGGACCGCGTCCAGACCCTCCAGGACCTGGATGTTGCTGCCGGTGTACGAAGACTCACCGGCTTCACCGGCTGTGGACTCGTTCTTCTCGTTGGGGTTGCCCGAATCGGCCACGAAGCGCCCTTTCTGGCACAGCACAGGCCGTACTCCGGGCCAGCAGGCATGCAAGCAGGAGCGGCTGCGTCGATCTGCGTTGTCAGCGTTTGTCAGCGAGATCCCGCCCGAAGGCGGGATTGGCTTCAGTCTACCGGTACCACGGACATGAATGGGGGTTTGCCGGTACCTGAGTCCGCATGTGCCGCCCTGAACCTCCTCTCTCCGACTCCCCATATCCGGGAAGGGGCTCAAAGAGGCTCACGCGGGCGTCCAGCGCTTCGGCCTGTCAACCTCCCGCTACCGTGAGGGACGCCACGTGATCCGGGACTATCCGTACGTGTCCCCCGGGCCCGTACTGCCCGGCGCGCGCAGCGGCCCGTACCGCTTCGGGCGCCCGCCCGGGCCCTGGACCTTGATCATCCGGACGGTGCCCTGGCCCAGGTCCGCGTTGAGCCGGGCCACCAGCTGAGGGGCCAGCAGCTTCAGCTGCGCGGCCCAGGCCGAGGAATCACAACGCACGACCAGTTCACGGTCCTCGTACCGGTCCGGTTCACAGTGCGCCGCGATCTCCGGCCCGACGATCTCCGGCCAGCGCTCCATCACGCCCGCGACCGCCATCGGCATCTCCCAGCCGCGCTCGGTGCGCAGCCGGTCCAGCGCCGCCATCAGCGGCATCGGGTCGCGGCCGTCCGCGCGGGCGCCCGAGCGCAGGCCGGGGCGGTGCTTGTTCTTCCCGCCGGCCGCGTTGCCCCGGGCCCGCGCCTGCTCGCGGGCAGCCGCCAGCGCCTGCCGGGCGAGGTCCACGCCCGAGGGCTCGGGGACCTTGCGGGGTTCCGTCGTACGGGGTTCCTTCTCGTCGCCGCTCACAGCCGGGTCACCTCACCGCCGGACACCCCGAACCGGGTCCCCGCCAGCACCCCCGGAACGTCGTCGTCCACCGCCGCCGTCACCAGCACCTGCTCGCCCGGGGCCACCAGCTCCGCGAGCCGCTCACGGCGCCGCGCGTCCAGCTCGGCGAACACGTCGTCCAGGATCAGCACCGGCTCCGCGCCCTCCGAGCGCAGCAGCTCGTACGAGGCCAGCCGCAGCGCCAGCGCGTACGACCAGGACTCGCCGTGGCTCGCGTACCCCTTCGCCGGGAGGTCGCCCAGGCGCAGCAGCACCTCGTCCCGGTGCGGGCCCACCAGGGTCACGCCGCGCTCGATCTCCTGCTTGCGCACCTCGGCCAGGGCCGCCAGCAGCACCTCGTACAGGGCTTCGCGGGTGCGGGCCGCGCCGCCGTCCACGGCGTCCCCGGGCTCGCTGGCGGCCGAGGACTTGTACGCGAGCCCCAGCGGGCCGCCGCCGGGCGCGAGCTGCTCGTACGCCTTGTCCGCGAGCGGCAGCAGCGTCGCGATCAGGTCGAGGCGCTGCGCCAGCAGCTCCGCGCCCGCGCGCGCGAGGTGCTGGTCCCAGACGTCGAGGGTGGAGAGGTCCATGGAGCGGCCGCCGTGCCGGCGGGCCATCGCCGCCGACTTCAGCAGGGTGTTGCGCTGCTTGAGCACCCGCTCGTAGTCCGACCGGACCCCCGCCATCCGCGGCGAGCGGGCCGTGACGAGCTCGTCGAGGAACCGCCGGCGCTCCCCGGGGTCCCCCTTCACCAGCGCCAGGTCCTCCGGCGCGAACAGCACCGTCCGTACGATCCCCAGTACGTCCCGGGGCCTGACCTGCGAGGACCGGTTGATGCGGGCGCGGTTGGCGCGCCCCGGGTTCAGCTCCAGCTCGACCAGCTGCTGGCGCGCGCCGTGGGTGACGGCCGCGCGGATGACGGCGCGGTCCGCGCCCATCCGGACCAGCGGGGCGTCCGAGGAGACGCGGTGGCTGCCGAGCGTGGCCAGGTAGCCGATGGCCTCGACCAGGTTCGTCTTGCCCTGGCCGTTGGGGCCCACGAAAGCCGTGACGCCCGGGTCGAGGGGAACCTCGGCCCGGGCGTACGAGCGGAAGTCGGCCAGTGAGAGATGCGAAACATGCATACGGCGCCGACCTCCCCCGGCTTCCTGCTGCTCTGCTCTGTGATGCGGTGCTGCGGTGCTGCGGTGCGCTCCTGTGGAGCGGTGGTGGAGCGGTCGTGGACTAGGCCTTCTCGACCGCGTGGCCGCCGAACTGGTTGCGCAGCGCGGCGATCATCTTCATCTGCGGCGAGTCGTCCTGGCGGGACGCGAACCGCGCGAAGAGCGAGGCGGTGATCGCGGGCAGCGGCACGGCGTTGTCGATCGCCGCCTCCACCGTCCACCGGCCCTCGCCCGAGTCCTGCGCGAAGCCGCGCAGCTGCTCCAGGTGCTCGTCCTGGTCGAGGGCGTTCACGGCCAGGTCCAGCAGCCAGGAGCGGATGACGGTGCCCTCCTGCCAGGAGCGGAAGACCTCGCGGACGTCGGTGACCGAGTCCACCTTCTCCAGGAGCTCCCAGCCCTCGGCATAGGCCTGCATCATGGCGTACTCGATGCCGTTGTGGACCATCTTCGCGAAGTGGCCGGCGCCGACCTTGCCGGCGTGCACGGCGCCGAACTCGCCCTCGGGCTTGAGGGCGTCGAAGATCGGCTTGACGCGTGCGACGTGGTCCTTCTCGCCGCCGTACATGAGCGCGTAGCCGTTCTCCAGGCCCCACACGCCGCCGGAGACACCGCAGTCGACGAAGCCGATGCCCTTGGCGGCCAGCTCGGCGGCGTGCTTCTCGTCGTCGGTCCAGCGCGAGTTGCCGCCGTCGACGACGACGTCGCCGATCGAGAGCAGCTCGGCGAGCTCGTCGACGGTGGACTGCGTCGCCGCACCTGCCGGGACCATCACCCACACGACGCGGGGGGCCTGCAGGCTGTCCACAAGTTCCCGCAGGCTGTGGACATCGGCAAGGTCCGGGTTGCGGTCGTATCCGATGACGGTGTGGCCTGCGCGGCGGATGCGCTCGCGCATGTTGCCGCCCATCTTGCCGAGACCGACGAGACCAAGCTCCATCAGGTGGTTCCTTAAGCGTTGTGGCCGTCTGTGCCGGGTTCCCCGCAATCACCGGGGGCGCCCAGGCTCCGAGCCTACGCCGGGCGCTGCCGCGGGGCGCCACGGGCGCTCCAGGGAGGGCCGTACGGGCTCCGCCGCGTTCGGGGGCGAACGCCGTCGGGCCCGGCCCCGCGCCAGCGAGACCGGGCCCGACGTACGCGCGCGTCAGCCGGACAGGCGCACCGGCATGATCAGGTACTTGTACGCCTCGTCCGCCTCGGCGTCGACCGCCGGACGGCCGCTCAGCAGCGCCGGCTTGGTGGACGTGGTGAAGCTGAGCTGCGCGGCCGGCGAGTCGATCGCGCTCAGGCCGTCCAGCAGGAAGGTCGGGTTGAAGGCGATGGAGATGTCGTCGCCCTCGAGCTTGGCGTCCACACGTTCCACAGCCTGTGCATCGTCGGAGGAGCCGGCCTCCAGGATCAGCACGCCCTGCTCGAAGCTGAGGCGGACCGGGGTGTTGCGCTCGGCGACCAGGGCCACGCGCTTGACGGCCTCGACGAACGGGGCGGTCTCGATGACGGCGATGGAGTTGAACTCCGTCGGGAACAGCGTGCGGTACTTCGGCAGGTCGCCTTCGAGCAGGCGGGTGGTGGTGCGGCGGCCGGCGCCCTCGAAGCCGATGAGGCCCTCGCCCGCGCCGGAGCCGGACAGCGCCAGGGTGACCGTGTCACCGCTGGTCAGGGACTTGGCGGTGTCCAGGAGCGTCTTGGCGGGCACCAGGGCCACGGCGGAGGCGTCCGGGTTCTCCGGCTTCCACAGGAACTCGCGGACCGCGAAGCGGTAGCGGTCGGTGGAGGCCAGGGTGACGCGGTCGCCCTCGATCTCGATGCGGACACCGGTCAGCACGGGCAGCGTGTCGTCGCGGCCGGCGGCGATGGCGACCTGGGCGGCGGCGGAGGCGAAGACCTCACCGGGCACGGTGCCGGTCGCGGTCGGCATCTGCGGCAGCGCCGGGTATTCCTCCACAGGCAGGGTGTGGAGTGTGAATCGCGAGGAGCCGCAGACCACGGTCGCCCGTACACCGTCTGTGGAAATCTCCACCGGGCGGTTGGGGAGGGCGCGGCAGATGTCGGCGAGCAGCCGGCCGGAGACGAGGACGGTGCCGTCCTCCTCGACGTCCGCCTCGACGGAGACGCGGGCCGATACCTCGTAGTCGAAGCCGGAGAGGGACAGCGTGCCCTCCTCGGCCTTCAGCAGCAGGCCCGCGAGAACGGGCACCGGCGGCCGGGCCGGGAGGCTACGGGCAGCCCAGGCCACCGCCTCCGCGAGTACGTCGCGCTCCACCCGGATCTTCACCGGAACCGCCTCCTGCTGTTGCTCGCTCGTCTGCCGGCCTTCGTTCTCGGCCCGATGCCTCGATGCCCTCGATGGCTCGGAGCCTCGGTGCCGGGCACCAGTCTGACGTACGGCGCCGACAGTCGGTGCTGCCGGAGGTCAAGTCGGGAGCGAGGTGTCGGGGAGGCGTCCCCACCGAGTTGTGCACAGGACCCGCTTGAAAACCGAAACCGGGCTAACTCTCTATGGGGGTAGTAGTAGGGCCTGTGGAAACGGTGGATAAGCCCGTTGTCGCAGGTCAACCCGCGTTTTTTATCCACCGGCCCTGTGGGTGACACCGGTGGACAACACCGTGTGTCTGTGGAGAACGAAAACTTCTGCACAGGCCGTCCCCAGGTGGCCCCGACTACTCCACAGGTGTGTCCCCAGGTTTCCCCCAGTACTCCACAGCCCAAACGTCGACTTCCGTGTGACGGCTTTCACTCCGGGTGGTGACGGGAGGTGGAATGTTGCCGAACAGTGGACAGCGGTGTGGGTAACTCGTCGGATCCTGTGCACAGAGTGCGGGAACCTGTGGGTCGCCGGTGGACAGAGGAGTGGATGACCCTGTGGACGAAGATTCTGTCCACAGCCTGTGGATGACGCTTGCGCACAAATCCACAGGGTCCTGACCAGTGCTGATGGTGCCTCATCCCGCAGCCCTGTGGACAGATTGTGGGCGACGGAAGTGGTCCCCAGCCTGTGGACGGAAGAAAGTCGGGGAATCTGTGGATGAGTTGCTCCACAGGGGGCGTATTCGAACAGACCAGGGGCGCACGGACGAAAGAGGGCGCCCCCGAAGTACCCCGGGAGCGCCCTCTGGAAGCGTTTGGAAGGGCTCAGCCGGGCCCGCCGGCTCGGCTGAAGAGGCCCCCTGGCTGAGCTGAAGAGACGCCTGGCTGAGCTTGAAGAGGCCCCCTGGCTGAGCTGAAGAGGCCCCCGGCTCAGCCGTTCTTGATGCGGTTGGTGAGCTCGGTGACCTGGTTGTAGATGGACCGCCGCTCCGCCATCAGGGCCCGGATCTTGCGGTCCGCGTGCATGACCGTGGTGTGGTCGCGGCCGCCGAACTGCGCCCCGATCTTGGGCAGGGACAGGTCCGTGAGCTCCCGGCACAGGTACATGGCGATCTGCCGGGCGGTGACCAGGACACGGCTGCGCGAGGAGCCGCACAGGTCGTCCACGGTGAGGCCGAAGTAGTCCGCGGTGGCCGCCATGATGTCCGTGGCCGTGATCTCCGGTGCGGAGTCCTCGCCACCGGGGATCAGGTTCTTGAGGACGTCCTCCGTCAGGCCCAGGTCGACCGGCTGCCGGTTCAGGCTCGCGAAGGCCGTGACCCGGATCAGCGCCCCCTCCAGCTCGCGGATGTTGCGCGAGATGCGGGAGGCGATGAACTCCAGTACCTCCGGCGGGGCGTTGAGCTGCTCCTGTACGGCCTTCTTGCGCAGGATCGCGATACGGGTCTCCAGCTCGGGCGGCTGGACGTCGGTGATCAGGCCCCACTCGAAGCGGTTGCGGAGCCGGTCCTCAAGGGTGACGAGCTGCTTGGGCGGCCGGTCGGAGGAGAGCACGATCTGCTTGTTGGCGTTGTGGAGCGTGTTGAAGGTGTGGAAGAACTCCTCCTGCGTCGACTCCTTGCTCGCGAGGAACTGGATGTCGTCGACGAGCAGGATGTCCATCTCGCGGTAGCGCTTGCGGAACGCGTCGCCCTTGCCGTCGCGGATCGAGTTGATGAACTCGTTGGTGAACTCCTCGGAGCTCACGTACCGCACGCGGGTGCCGGGGTACAGGCTCCGCGCGTAGTGCCCGATGGCGTGGAGGAGATGCGTTTTGCCCAGGCCCGATTCCCCGTAGATGAAGAGGGGGTTGTACGCCTTGGCGGGCGCCTCGGCGACGGCCACCGCGGCGGCGTGCGCGAAGCGGTTGGACGCGCCGATGACGAACGTGTCGAACAGGTACTTGGGGTTGAGCCGGGCGGTCGGCTCCAGCGGGCCCGAGGTAGAGCCGCCCGACGGAGACGGGGGCGGCGCGGGCCGGCCGGGCGCCGGGCGCGGGGCCGGCTGCTCGTACTGCTGCTGCTCGTACTGATGGGACTGCTGGGGCTGGCGGGGCTTGTACTGCTGCTGCTCGTACTGCTGCTGGTCGAAGGAGCCCTGCTCGTACCCGCCGGGGTCGGACTGCTGGAGGTAGCCCGGCTGCGGGGAGGCGTACGGATCGCGCTCGGGGAAGCCGCCGAGGCGCGGCTGCTGCCAGCCGTAGTCGTCCTGCTGGCCGCCGCGGGGCCAGGAGCCGGGCTCTGGGCGCGACTGCTGGTAGTCGGGGTAGGCGGGGCGGGCGCTCGGGAGCTGGTCGTCGGAGGACCCGCCGGCGCCGTTGTGGCCTCCGCCGCGCTGGCCGCCGTACGGCTCGTACGACTCGGAGGGCTGCTGGGTGGATGCGGGCAGGGGCGCGGGCTCGCCGGCGGAGTCGTCCACGGTGATCGCGATGCGGATGGGGCGGCCGCATTCACGGCTGAGCGCATCGCTGATCAGCGGGGCGAGCCGGCCCTCCAGGACGCGCTTGCCGTATTCGTTGGGGACGGCGAGCAGCGCGGTGTCGGCGACGAGGGCCAGGGGCTGGCAGCGCTCGACCCACTGCTTGTCCTTGGGCTCGATCGCCTGCTGTCCCTCCCCGAGGAGCTTTTCGAGCACCCTTGGCCACACTGCGGCAAGATCGGCAGGTACGTCAGCCACAGAGCACGCTCTCTCACAGGGGTCCCACGAATGTGTGGTTCTTTGGGACGGTCGGGACAAAAAATCCGGGATCAGACAACGGTAGTCAGGCCGACGGGTACGGTTCAAGTCGTTGTCCACAGCCTGTGCACAGTGTGGGGGCACGTCGCCTCGGTTTGACCGGATGGCGTAGCCGCGCGTACCGTAACGAGGTCGAGTTGTCGATGGCTGCTGCCGCCTGCCTACCGATGGGCGAAGATCACCTTTTGTGATCGTTTAGCGGTGCCACTCGGGCGAACACGCGAGTTTCCTCGTGGGCGCACGGTGACAGCCAGGCGATGTCCCGCCACAACGATTCATTCTCTGGAGCCCCCGAGTGAGCAAGCGCACCTTCCAGCCGAACAACCGCCGTCGTGCCAAGACCCACGGCTTCCGTCTCCGGATGCGTACCCGTGCCGGTCGCGCGATCCTGGCGAACCGCCGCAGCAAGGGCCGCGCCGCCCTCTCCGCGTAACAACGCGCAGGTCGTGACGTCGTGCTGTCTCCCGAAAATCGGCTGAGGCGGCGTGAGGACTTCGCGAGCGCGGTACGCCGAGGCAGGCGGGCAGGTCGCCCGCTCCTCGTCGTCCACCTACGTACAAGCGGTGCAACGGACCCGCACGAGCCGGGGGAGATCGATCCCTCGACGCGTGCGGGTTTCGTCGTCAGCAAGGCCGTGGGTGGTGCCGTCGTCCGTAACCGGGTGAAGCGCCGTTTGCGCCATCTTGTCCGCGAGCGGCTCTCCCAGCTGCCCGCCGGTAGCCTGGTGGTGGTGCGGGCGCTGCCCGGAGCGGGTGACGCCGGTGCCGACGAACTGGCCCGGGACCTGGATGCCGCTCTGACGCGGCTCCTGGGAGGCGTGGCTCGATGAAGTACCCGCTGCTCGCATTGATCAAGCTGTACCAGTGGACGATCAGTCCGCTGCTCGGGCCGGTGTGCCGTTATTACCCCTCGTGCTCGCACTACGGGTTCACGGCCATCGACCGGCATGGTGCGGTGAAGGGGACGGTTCTGACCGGCTGGCGGATCCTGCGGTGCAACCCGTGGTCCGCCGGTGGTGTCGATCATGTCCCACCCCGTAAACGCCCGCGTTGGCACGAGCAGCTGCGCAGTGCGTTGCGTAGATCTCGCAATGCTCAAGGAGCCTGATTAGTGGACACGATTGCCAGTCTGTTCAGCTTTATCACCACGCCCGTGTCGTGGGTCATCGTCCAGTTCCACAGCCTGTACGGCGCGATCTTCGGCCCGGACAGCGGCTGGGCCTGGGGCCTGTCCATCGTGTCCCTGGTGGTATTGATCCGCATCTGCCTGATCCCGCTCTTCGTGAAGCAGATCAAGGCGACGCGTGGCATGCAGGCGCTCCAGCCGAAGATGAAGGCGATCCAGGAGCGCTACAAGAACGACAAGCAGCGTCAGTCCGAAGAGATGATGAAGCTGTACAAGGAGACGGGTACCAACCCTCTCTCCTCGTGCCTTCCCATCCTGGCGCAGTCCCCGTTCTTCTTCGCGCTGTACCACGTGCTCTCGGCCATCGCCAACGGCCAGACCATCGGCGTCATCAACCAGTCGCTGCTGGAGAGCGCGCGTCAGGCGCACATCTTCGGTGCCCCGCTGGCGGCGAAGTTCACGGACAGCGCCGAGAAGGCCGCCTCCCTGGGCGCCTCGATCACGGACGTCCGCATCGTGACCGCGGTCATGATCGTCATGATGTCGCTGTCGCAGTTCTACACCCAGCGTCAGCTGATGCAGAAGAACGTCGACCTCTCGGTCAAGACGCCGTTCATGCAGCAGCAGAAGATGCTGATGTACATCTTCCCGGTGATCTTCGCGGTCATGGGCATCAACTTCCCCGTGGGTGTTCTCGTCTACTGGCTGACCACGAACGTGTGGACCATGGGCCAGCAGATGTACGTGATCAACCAGAACCCGACGCCCGGAAGCAAGGCGCAGGACCAGTACCTGACCCGTCTGCTGAAGTACGTCACCACGCACGGCGAGGTCAAGGGCCGGGGCAAGAAGAAGATCGTCGCGGCGATCGTGGCCAAGGGCCCGGACCGCAACGACAACGAGCGCAAGTTCATCACGGCTCTCTCGAAGCAGGGTCTGGCTGCTCAGGCGGACGGGACCGTGATGAAGAGTGTCGAGGCCACGGCCGACGCGGACGCGGCGAGCGGTGGTGCCGCCAAGCGGCAGCAGCCCAAGCGGCAGACGAAATCGCAGCGCCAGACGCCCCCCAAGCCCTCTTCCAAGAAGTAAGAAGGAGTCCCTCCCGTGACGGAAGGCACCACCACCGCCGCCGCTGAGAGTGGCGACACCCTGACCCGCCTTGAGCAGGAGGGTGAGATCGCGGCCGACTACCTCGAGGGTCTGCTGGACATCGCCGACCTGGACGGGGACATCGACATGGACGTCGAGGCCGACCGGGCCGCGGTGTCGATCGTCAGCGACTCGGCCAGCCGTGATCTCCAGAAGCTCGTGGGCCGCGACGGTGAGGTCCTGGAGGCTCTGCAGGAGCTGACCCGCCTCGCCGTGCACCGCGAGACCGGGGACCGCAGCCGGCTGATGCTGGACATCGCGGGCTTCCGTGCGAAGAAGCGCGAGGAGCTGGCGGCGCTCGGTGCCCAGGCGGCGGCGGACGTGAAGGCGTCCGGTGAGCCGCTGAAGCTGGCTCCGATGACGCCCTTCGAGCGCAAGGTCGTCCACGACGCCGTGGCGGCTGCCGGTCTGAAGAGCGAGTCGGAGGGCGAGGAGCCGCAGCGCTTCGTCGTCGTGCTCCCGGCCTGAAAGCAAGCCTGAGTGTTCGGCCCCGTCTGTGTCGCAGACGGGGCCGAAGTTTGTCAGCCTGGCAGTGCCGGTCTCGGCGGTGCCAGTTCGAGCAGTGCGTTTTTCAACGATCCATGCGGTACGGAAGGACGGTCCCCGTGACGGAGGCAGCGGAGCTTCCCCCGGCGCCTGAAGAGGCGCGCGCGGTGTTCGGCGAGTTTTTCCCGGAAGCTGTGCGGTATGCGGAGCTGCTGGCGGACGCGGGGGTCAAGCGCGGGCTGATCGGCCCGCGTGAGGTACCGCGCCTGTGGGAGCGGCACCTGCTGAACTGTGCGGTGCTCTCGGAGGTGGTGCCCGAGGGCGTCACCGTCTGCGATGTCGGTTCCGGTGCCGGCCTGCCCGGCATCCCGCTGGCTCTGGTGCGGCGCGATCTGAAGATCACGCTGCTGGAGCCGCTGCTGCGGCGGACGACCTTCTTGCAGGAGGCCGTGGAGCTGCTGGGCCTGGACCACGTCACGGTGGTGCGCGGCCGGGCCGAGGAGATGCTCGGCAAGGTGCAGCCGGTGCACGTGGTGACGGCGCGGGCCGTGGCTCCGCTGGACCGGCTGGCGGGCTGGGGCGTGCCCCTGCTGCGCCCGTACGGAGAGATGCTGGCGCTCAAGGGCGACACCGCCGAGGAGGAGCTGGTGGCGGCGAAGACCGCACTGGCGAAGCTGGGTGTGGTGAAGACCTCGGTGCTGCAGGTGGGCGAGGGTGTGGTGGATCCCCTGTCCACCGTCGTCCGGGTCGAGGTCGGAGAAAGCCCCGGCGGGGTGAGGTTTGCGGCCAAGCGGGCTAAGGCGGCTCGTACCAGCCGGACCCGTCGGCGCCGCTGATTTCCGGGGCATTGAGCCCTATAGGTATGGATTTCGGAGTGTCGTAGCGGCGCGAAGACCCAGTCTGGGCACTGTCCGGGCATCGTGTTTCACGTGAAACGTCGCTCTCTGCTGCACGGAATCATCAGCCGCGGCCGTGCGGCTGCGTCCCCTCGTCACCGTAAGGGCGAAGGGGGGACGGAGTTGTCCACAACGGTGGATTCATCCACAGGAGTACGGGCCCCGCTGGTTCGCGACCCGGGTGTCATGGCAGGCTCTGTTCATCGCGAGCCTGATGTCGAGGAGAGTGACACCGTGCGGTCCGACGCCAACCTCGCGGGGCCGATGGCCGACCCGGTCCCCGGTCCCCGCTCTGAATCAGCGGGCGACGATGTTTCACGTGAAACATCGTCGCCCCTTGTAGACAACGACACGCCCATCGGCCGTGCCGCCCAGCTGGCGGTCGAGGCGCTGGGGCGCGCCGGCGAGGGGCTGCCCCGCCCGGCGCAGACACGGGTCATCGTGGTCGCCAACCAGAAGGGCGGCGTGGGCAAGACCACCACGACCGTGAACCTGGCGGCCTCATTGGCCCTGCACGGCGCGCGGGTCCTCGTGGTCGACCTCGACCCGCAGGGCAACGCGTCCACGGCGCTCGGGATCGACCACCACGCGGATGTGCCCTCGATCTACGACGTGCTCGTGGACAGCCGGCCGCTGCTGGAGGTCGTCCAGCCAGTGGTGGACGTGGAGGGGCTCTTCTGTGCTCCGGCCACGATCGACCTGGCGGGTGCGGAGATCGAGCTGGTGTCCCTGGTGGCTCGCGAGAGCCGGCTCCAGCGCGCCATCCAGGCGTACGAGCAGCCGCTGGACTACATCCTGATCGACTGTCCGCCCTCGCTGGGGCTGCTGACGGTGAACGCCCTGGTGGCCGGCGCCGAGGTGCTGATCCCGATCCAGTGCGAGTACTACGCGCTGGAGGGTCTGGGCCAGCTGCTGCGCAACGTCGACCTGGTACGGGCCCACCTGAACCCGGCGCTGCACGTGTCGACCATCCTGCTGACGATGTACGACGGCAGGACCCGGCTGGCCTCGCAGGTGGCGGAGGAGGTGCGCACCCACTTCGGCAAGGAGGTGCTGCGCACGAGCATCCCGCGTTCGGTGCGCATTTCCGAGGCGCCGAGTTACGGCCAGACGGTGCTCACCTACGATCCGGGTTCGAGTGGTTCTCTTTCCTATCTGGAAGCTGCGCGTGAGATCGCGCTGCGGGGGGCCGGAATTTCGTACGACGCCCAGCACGCCCATCTGGGCGCGGGCATGAACAGCACGCAGAGTGTGGCGGAGGGGATCCAGTGAGTGAGCGACGTAGGGGTCTGGGGCGGGGGCTCGGCGCGCTGATCCCCGCCGCTCCCCAGGAGAAGACGCCCCCGGTGATCGGTGCCGGCTCGACGTCTCCGTCGGCGGTGCCGATGTTGCCTTCGGAGCGCGGGGTCGCGGCGGCGAAGCTGGCTTCGCTGGCGCAGGCCGATGTTTCACGTGAAACATTGACTGCGGTTGCAGTGGCGGATGAGCCGGAGGCGGTGGAGCCCGAGGCCAATGTGGTGGCCGGGGCGACCTTCGCCGAGCTCCCGATGGACTCGATCACGCCGAACCCGCGGCAGCCCCGTGAGGTGTTCGACGAGGACGCGCTGGCGGAGCTGGTCACCTCCATCCAGGAGGTGGGTCTGCTCCAGCCGGTGGTGGTGCGGCAGTCGGCTCCGGGCCGCTACGAGCTCATCATGGGTGAGCGTCGCTGGCGGGCCTGCCGGGAGGCCGGGCTGGAGCGCATTCCGGCGATCATCCGGGCGACGGACGACGAGAAGCTGCTGCTGGACGCGCTGCTGGAGAACCTGCACCGGGCGCAGCTGAACCCCCTGGAAGAGGCGGCCGCGTACGACCAGCTGCTCCAGGACTTCAATTGCACGCACGACCAGCTGGCGGACCGGATCGGGCGTTCGCGGCCGCAGGTGTCCAACACGCTGCGTCTGCTGAAGCTCTCGCCGCCGGTCCAGCGCAGGGTGGCCGCGGGTGTGCTGTCTGCCGGACATGCGCGGGCGCTGCTGTCGGTGGAGCACTCCGAGGCCCAGGACAAGCTGGCGCACCGGATCGTCGCCGAGGGCCTGTCGGTGCGTGCGGTCGAGGAGATCGTCTCGCTGATGGGCTCGGAGCCCGAGGGTCCCGTGAAGCCGAAGGGTCCGCGGGCCGGCGCCCGGGTGGCTCCCGCGCTCAGTGAGCTGGCGACGCGGCTGTCGGACCGGTTCGAGACGCGGGTGAAGGTGGATCTGGGCCAGAAGAAGGGCAAGATCACCGTCGAGTTCGCCTCGATGGAGGATCTGGAGCGGATTCTGGGGACGCTGGCGCCGGGCGAGGGCCGGGTACTGGAGCAGGGTCTGTCCGGGGAGTGACTCCCCGGCCGCCGAGGGGCGGATCGTGCCGGTGCGAACCGGCGCGGTCCGCCCTTTGCCTTGTTGCGGTTTCGCCTGATTCGGGCTGTGGATACGATGCGCTCATGGGGCGTCGGTTGGTACCACTCACGCTGGACAACCTTCAGGACCTGCCTCGGCGTTGCCGGTCCTGTGTGTTCTGGGAGTTGGATCCCGTCAGCGGTGAGGCCGCCGTGAAGGCGGGGACTCCGGCGCTGGAGAAGGAGGCGTGGATCTCCGCCGTCCTGTTGGAGTGGGGTTCGTGCGGCCGCGTGGTCTACGTGGACGAGGTCCCGGTGGGGTTCGTGCTGTACGCGCCGCCGGCGTACGTGCCGCGGGCCACGGCTTTCCCGACGAGCCCGGTGTCCCCCGATGCGGTCCAGCTGATCACGGCGTGGATCATGCCGGGCTATCAGGGTCAGGGCCTGGGACGGGTGATGGTCCAGACGGTGGCCAAGGACCTGCTCAGGCGCGGGTTCCGGGCGATCGAGGCGTTCGGGGACGCGCGCTGGGAGGGCCCGGCCTGCCTGCTGCCGGCGGACCACTTGCTGGCCGTGGGCTTCAAGACGGTGCGGCCCCATCCCATCCATCCGCGACTGAGGCTGGAGATGCGTTCGACGCTCTCGTGGAAGGAAGACGTGGAGCTCGCGCTGGACCGGCTGCTCGGTGCGGCACGCAAGGAACCCGCGCTGCGCCCGCTGTGATGTGCGAACGGGGCCGCCCCTCAAGGGGGCGGCCCCGTTTCACGTGAAACACTCCCGGCTGCCGCCGGGTGGAGCTTCGAGCCGTCAGACCGTCGGCTTGATGGTCACGAAGGGGTCGAGGTCACGCAGGATGGCGGCCTTCGGCTTGGCGCCCACGATGGTCTTCACGACCTCGCCGCCCTGGTAGACGTTCAGGGTCGGGATGGACATGACGCCGTACTTGGCGGCCGTGTCCGGGTTCTGGTCGATGTTGAGCTTGACGATCTCGATCTCGTCGCCGTACTCGGCCGCGATGGCCTCCAGGGACGGGGCGATCTGGCGGCACGGGCCGCACCATTCGGCCCAGAAGTCCACCAGGACAGGCTTGTCGCTGTTCAGGACCTCGGCGTCGAAGTCGGCGTCGGTCACGTTCTTGAGGGTGCCGGCCACTGCGGCCTCCTAATTCTTTCCTGCGGGGTGTGGGGTGTGGGGATGAGCGAGGGGTCAGACCGTCGCGTGCGCCTTTTCGGCGTCCGCGAGGGCGGAGAGGAAGCGCTCGGCGTCCAGGGCCGCGGAGCAGCCGGTGCCCGCGGCGGTGATGGCCTGACGGTACGTGTGGTCCACGACGTCGCCCGCGCCGAACACGCCGGTGAGGTTGGTGCGCGTCGAGGGGGCTTCGACCTTGAGGTAGCCCTCCTCGTCGAGCTCCAGCTGGTCCTTGAACAGCTCGGTGCGCGGGTCGTGGCCGACGGCGATGAAGAGGCCCGTCACGGGGAGCTCGGAGGTCTCACCGGTCTTGGTGTTGCGCAGGGTGAGGCCGGAGAGCTTCTGCTCGCCGTGGATCTCGGCGACCTCGCTGTCCCAGGCGAACTTGATCTTCGGGTCGGCAAAAGCGCGGTCCTGCATGGCCTTGGAGGCGCGAAGGGTGTCGCGGCGGTGCACGATGGTGACGGACTTGGCGAAGCGCGAGAGGAAGGTGGCCTCCTCGATCGCGGTGTCGCCACCGCCGACGACGGCGATGTCCTGGTCCTTGAAGAAGAACCCGTCACAGGTGGCGCACCAGGAGACACCGCGGCCGGACAGGGCGTCCTCGTTGGGGAGCCCGAGCTTGCGGTGCTGGGAGCCGGTGGTGACGATCACGGCCTTGGCGCGGTGCACGGTGCCGGCGGTGTCGGTGACGGTCTTGATGTCACCGGTGAGGTCCACGGACACGACGTCGTCCGGGACGAGCTCGGCGCCGAAGCGCTCGGCCTGGCCGCGCATGTTGTCCATGAGGTCCGGACCCATGATGCCGTCCTGGAAGCCGGGGAAGTTCTCGACCTCGGTGGTGTTCATCAGCGCGCCACCTGCGGTGACCGCGCCTTCGAAGACCAGCGGCTTGAGCGAAGCGCGTGCGGTGTACAGGGCGGCGGTGTAGCCGGCCGGCCCGGAACCGATGATGATCACGTTTCGTACGTCGCTCACGGGTTTCTTCCTCGTCTCTGTGGACTGCACGCTGCTTGCCGAAGGGGCCGTGTGTTGTCTCACCCCACCCAACGGATCCTACGGCGCATGCATTCCCGGTCCGCTCCCTCGCGGTCCCGAAGGTGTCAGCTTCGAGGATATGTCCTGGTCAGCAATGGTTTGTCGGGGATGGTCGACGGGGTGTTCGTGCACCCGGTGCCCACGAGGTAGGCGTCCACCCGGGCCGGGTCGCCGGGGTGCGGCAGGACGAGGAGGTAGACCTCGGCGCCCTGGTAGCTGCCTCGTTCGGCCGCGAGCGGGGTGTCGGGGCGCCCGGTGGCGTCCTGGACACAGGCCGGCACGGAGGAGGTGGTCGTGCGGTTGCCGTCACCGGGAGCCAGGCCCGGCGAGGGCGTGGTGTTCTCCAATCCGTACGTGTTGTTCGGCTGTTCCTCCTGCGGGGCGATCTTCGGGCCGGGTCCGGAGGCCAGGAGTCGGTGCACGTTGTCCTGGAGGCCCTGCGCGGTGTACGTGCCGTCGACGGGGGCCTCGGCCGTCGCGCTCGTCGCGGATTTGCGGGCGGCGGTGTCCGGGGAGCCGGTCCCGAGCAGGTTGCCCGCGAGGAAGATCCCGAGAGCGCAGGCAGCCGCTCCGGCCAGGCCGGCGATGACGGCGATCCGGCGGCGGGCGCGACGGCGCCCGGGACCGGTTGCTCCGGCCGGGTGGCCGGCGGGCCGCCCCATGCCCGGACCGGAGGGCGCGGCGGGCGATGTTTCACGTGAAACATCGGAGGCCGGGACGGGCTCCGCCCGGGGTGCGGTGGAGTCGAGGAGGGCTTCGGCGGCGAGGGCCGCGTCGATGCGCCCGGCGATGTCGGAGGGCATCCGGGGCGGCCCCGGCAGGGTGCCGAGGAGCCCTCGGATCTCTTCCAGGGAGGCGTGGACGTCGGCGCACAGCGGGCAGTCGCCCAGATGGCGGCGTACCTCGGCGGTCCGGACCGGGGAGAGGAGCCCTTCGGTCAGGTCGGAGATCTCCGAGACGTCAGGGTGCCGGATCGTGCCGGTTGTGGGAGTCACGTTCGTCCACCTCCGCCCTTCACCGTGTCTGCGTCTGGGGCTGGCTGACTGGGGTCTGCCGCTGGTGGGACGGATGTCCCCGGCGTCCGGTTCCTTCCCCGCTCGGCGGCGGTGTTATCCCCGGCATTCGAGCGCAGATGAGTGAGCATCGGCAGGAGTTTCGCCCGGCCGCGCGCACACCGGCTCTTCACGGTGCCGGTGGGGACGTCGAGGACACGGGCTGCCTCGGCGACGGGGTATCCCTGCATGTCGACGAGGACCAGGGCGGCCCGCTGCTCGGCCGGGAGCGTGCCGAGGGCGGCCAGGAGCTGCCGGTGGAGGTCCTGGCGCTCCGCCGGTGCCTCGGCGGACTCGTGGGGCTCCAGGAGGCGCTCCAGGCGCTCCGTGTCGTCGAGGGGCGAGGTCCTGCGGAAGGCGGCCTTGCGGGCCCGGTCGAGGCAGGCGTTGACGGTGATGCGGTGCAGCCAGGTGGTGACGGCCGATTCACCGCGGAACGTGTGGGCGGCCCGGTAGGCGGAGACGAGGGCGTCCTGCACCGCGTCGGCGGCTTCCTCGCGGTCGCCGAGGGTGCGCAGGGCCACGGCCCACAGCCGATCGCGGTGGCGCCGTACGAGCTCCCCGAAGGCGTCGGGATCACCGGCGACATGCAGCGCCAGCAGCTCCTGGTCGCTCCGGTCGTCTCCCGTGGCTGAGTGCATCACACCTCCCCTCCGGAAGGGAGCGTACGGGTCGGGCGGGCTGAATACGAGGGACCGCTGCGCAGTTGGCGCAGCGGTCCCGTATCCGTGGCGGCCGGGGCCTATTCGGTGGTGCCGAGCACCTTGATCTCGTTGATGCCGCCCCGGAAGCCACCGGTGCCGTCCGAGGGCACTTCGATGACGTGGACCAGCACGTAGCGGGTACGGATCGGGGTGTCGAGCGTGGCCTGGAGCTTCTTCTGGGCCGTCTCCGGCTTCGTGATCGCCTGACTGAAGTCGGAGAACGAGTCCGGGGAGGAAGCCTCCGGGGCCGCGGCACGGACCTGGACCTTCTGTCCCGGCACGCTCAGCTCTATGTCGACTTCCGACACGTTCTGCACACTGCCGAGGTCGACGATGATGCCGCTGCCGTCCATGCGTCCGGTCAGGTTTCCGAAGTTGGCGTATCCCTCGTACCGGGGGGTGATCCATCCGGTGTCGGGGTTGTTGTCGACGGTCTTGTCGCTGTCCTTGGTGTTCACACCCTCCACACCTCCGTAGGCGATGACGGAGGCGTGCTTGATGGTGAGCGGCTTGCCCGGTTCCTTGTTCTTCGGGGCGTCCTCGGTGTGCTGATTGGGCTGCGAGTTCCCCGAGCCGGCGTTGTTGCGTCCCAGCAGGGTGTCGGCGAGCTGCCAGCTGCCCAGGCCGAGGGCGGCGATGAGCAGGGCCGCGACACCCCACTTGAGGACCCGGCCGGTACGGCTCTGCAGCGGGGGCGGCGGAGGCGGGACAGCGCGCGTCGGGGCCGTGGGCGCGCCGGGCGGCATGGGCCGGCCGTAGCTGCCCTGCTGATAGGTGGTGTGCTGGTACTCCGGCGGAGCCGTGAAAGCGGGCTCCGGCGGCCGGATGCGGGGCATCGCGGCGACGGCCTTCGCCAGTTCCTCCGGGGTGGTGCAGGGCGGCTCCTGCCGGGAGGCGGTGGCCCCGTCGTTGGCGAGGGCGCGCATGGCGAGCTCCCCCAGCCCCCGGTGCACTCCGGCACGGACCTGGTCGGGCGCGATCAGGCCGACGCCCTTGGGCAGGCCGGTCAGCCCGTACGCGTCGTTCTCGTAGGGCCAGCGCTGGGTCAGGGCGGCGTACAGCAGGGCGCCGATGGCCTCGGTGTCCGCGCGCTGCGGGGTGTCGCTGGTGATGCCGCGCAGGGCGGCGTTCACGGCGAGCCCGCGGATGCGGTACTGGCCCGTGGAGGTCCGCAGTATGGCGCTGGGCGTCAGCCGCAGGTGGGCGAGGCCCTCGCGGTGTGCGGCGGCCATGGCCTGGGAGACCTGGGTGACGAGCTGGTAGGCCTCGTGGGGCTCCAGGGGACCCGCGGCGAGGACCGCGGTCAGCTCGGTGGCGTCGGGCAGCCACTCGTGGACGACGTAGACGAGGTCGTTCTCCTCCACGGCATCGAGGACGTGGACGAACCGCGGGTCGCCGAGCAGCGCGGAGGAGCGGGCGGCGGCCAGGACGGCGCGGGCCCGGGGGTGGTCGGCGGGCAGCAGGTGGACGCCCACGGCGCGGCGGAGCTTCTCGTCCATGGCGCGCCAGCTGCTGAATCCGTCCAGACGGGTGACGCACTCTTCGAGGCGGTAGCGCCTGGCGAGCTTGTGGCCGCTGTGGAGTTCGGGGGCGGCAGCAGGGGCCGCTTTTCTGCGTTCGCCGTCCTTTTCGGGCATGGATCCGTCCGCGGCTCGTCCGTTCTGGGTGTCCACCCCGTCGGCCGTGGCCTTCGCCGCATCTGCGGCGGGCGGCTTGTTGCCGCCGTTGTCGGCCACGTCGACGGCAGCCGTGCTACGTTCCGCCACCGTCGTTCCTGCCTCCCCATCCGTTACGCGCTGTCGGCCAGTCTGCGAAGCCATGCCAATTGTGCCCACAGTCCGGCGCTATGCACGACACGCGAAGGGGTCCGACGGTTGTGCGCATCAGCGACCCATGCGGCCGCGGACCATTCCGACCATGGCGTTGAGCTCTTCGATGCGCATCCGCTTGGCCGCCACGACGAATACGGCGGCCAGTGCGACACCGCCGGCGGCCAACGAGGCGAGGGAGCCGGTGACTCCGCTGCCGAGCCACTGGGTGACTGCGTAGGCGGCCGCGCCCGCCACGGCGGCCGCGGGGACGCAGGCACCGGTGAGGCGGGCGTAGGTGCGCATCACGTGGGCGCCGTCGAGGTCGCCGCCCAGCCGGGTGCGCAGGCGCCGCCAGGCGACACCGACGCCGACCGTGTAGCCGAGGCCGTAGGCGGCGGCCATGCCCACGACGGCCCAGCGCGCCGGGAGCACGAAGAACGCGGCGGTGGAGACGGCCGCGTTGACGCCGGCGACGATGACCGTGTTGTAGAAGGGCGTCCGGGTGTCCTCGTAGGCGTAGAACCCGCGCAGGACGACGTACTGGACGGAGTACGGGATGAGTCCGAGGCCGAAGGCCATCAGGACGTAGCCGATGTTCTGGGCTCCGGATCCGGAACCGGCGTACAGCAGCGTGGCCATCGGGACGCCGAGGGCGAGGAACGCGAACGCGCAGGGCACGATCGCGACGGCCGAGGTGCGCAGTCCGTAGGAGATGTCGTCGCGGACGGCGGCGGCGTCCCCGTCGTGGGCGGAGCGGGAGATGCGCGGCAGCACGGCCGTCATGACGGAGACGGTGATGATGGCCTGCGGCATCTGCCACAGCAGCAGGGCGTAGTTGTAGGCGGTGATGCCGGTGCCGGGGTGGCCCTGCTTCTCCGCGACGGATCCGGCCCAGGTGGCCAGCTGCGTCACGACGACGAGGCCGATCTGGTTGGCCAGGACGAAGAAGAACGTCCACTTGGCCAGGCGGGCGGCCTTGCCGAGGCCGTGGCCCCGCCAGTCGAAGCGCAGGCGCGGCCTGAAGCCGGCGTCGCGCAGGTAGGGCAGCATCGCGAGGGCCTGGACGGTGAGGCCCAGGAGGGTGCCCAGACCGAGCAGGCGGACGCCCTCGGGGGTGACGGTGGTCGCGCTGACACCGGAGGTGGTGAAGCCGCCGAAGGCCCAGATGAAGGCGCCGAACGTGGCGATGACGACGATGTTGTTGAGGACGGGGGTCCACATCATCGCGCCGAACCGGCCGCGTGCGTTGAGGATCTGACCGAGGACCACGTGCACGCCCATGAAGAACATGGTCGGCAGGCAGTAGCGGGCGAAGGCGACCGCGACGTCCATCTGCTGGGGGTCGGACGCGAGCTTCGGCGACATCATCGTGATGAACACCGGCGCCGCGAGGACGCAGATCGTGGTGATGGCGGCCAGCAGCACGACGACGAGCGTCAGGAGGCGGTTGGCGTAGGCCTCGCCCCCGTCGTCGTCCTGCTTCATGGCCCGTACCAGCTGCGGGATGAAGACGGCGTTGAGCGCGCCTCCGCCGACCAGCACGTAGATCATCGTCGGCAGGGTGTTGGCGATCTGGTACGTGTCGTTGAACGTGCCGACGCCGATGGCACCGGCGATGACGAGGGTCCGCAGGAAGCCGGTGATGCGGGAGACGATCGTGCCCGCGGCCATGACGGCGCTGGACTTGAGGAGGCCCGAGGCGCGGCCGGCGGGCTTGCTCGGCGCCGGGGCGGCGACGGGGACGTCCTCCACCGGGGTGCCGGGAGCGCCCTGCTGGTCCCGGTAGAGGTGCGCGAAGGCGTCGGGCTCGGGCTTCTCGTCCGCCGCCTTGGTGACCAGGGAGTCCACGCCGACGAACTGGGTGGTCGTCGCGTGGTCGCCGTAGGGCAGGTGCCGGGAGGGCCCGTCCGGCTCGGGCGGCGGGGTCTGGGCCCAGACCTGCGGGTCGGGGGCGTGCGCGGGCGCCTGCGGGGCCGCGTAGAGCGGTCCGGGCTCCTGGTAGGTGCCGGGCGGCGGCGGAGGGTGCGAGGCCCGGTCGTAGAGGACCTCGGCGACGGGGTCCTGGGCCGACAGGTCCTGGGACCGGTACGGATCGTAGTCGTAGGCGTCCTGGACGTACGGGTCACGGTCCGGCGCGGGCGCAGGCACGGGGACCTGCCCGGCCACCGGGGTGCCCGGGGCAGCGCCCTGGTAGGGCGCGGGCCCACCAGTGCCCTGCGCGCGGTCACCGTCGTACGGCGCGTTCATCGAAACCCCACCTCATCGTCCCCAGGCCGACCGGCCACGGCATCGCTCAACGGTCCACTGTCTCACCCGTGCCGGACGGCCCGGTGCTTTGCGGTCCGGTGTCCGGGGTCTCGTCACTCGGCTGCGTGCTCTCCTCGGCGGCCGCACGGGCCGCGACGCGCTTGCGGCTGGCGTACATCTTGATGCCCGCCAGGACGAGGAGGAGGACGCCGCCGGCGATGACGAGCATGACGGTCGGGGTGATCTCGGTGGCCTCCACGGTGAACTTGCGTGCCTTGCCGTAGGGCACGCCGTCCGTGGTGAAGAGCTGTGCGGTGACCTCGACGGGGCCGCTCGCGGTGGCGTTGGCGGTGAACTTGACCGTCTGGCTGTGTCCGCCCGTGACGGTCACTTCCTGCTCGGCCTGGCCGCTGTCGCCGAACATCAGGCGGGTGGGGTTGGCGGACTTCACTCGCAGGACGAGGTTGTGTACGTCCTGGACGAGGCTGTTCTGGACACTGACCGGGATGGTCGCGCTGTGTCCGGACAGGGTCGCGTCGGACTTGGGGACGACCTTGACCTTCTCGGTGAGACCGATCAGGTACTCCTGCACCTGCTCCCGGTAGAGCCGCGCCTCCTCGGGGCGGCCGCGCCAGGAGGTGGACATCTCGCGGTTGGTGGTGTTGCCGAAGGGGATCTCCACGCGGTCGGGCGCGCTGAGGATCACCTTGAAGTGGTCCAGGGTGTTCTGGGTGGTGCGGATCTTCTCGAAGGCGGAGACCGGGAGCTCCGTCTTGCGCAGTGCCTCGGGGTACTGGCCGGCGCCCGGGACCTGGGTGTTGACCCCCGCGTCGGGCTTGGCCGCGGCCGCGGCGTCGAGGTCGGCCGGCTGGGTCCAGCGGCCCGCCTGCAGGCCCCGTACGGCGGCCGCCATCGTCTGCGCCTGGCTGCTGGACGGCATCCGCTGCGGGGTGACGACGAAGCTGCGCTGGTTGTCGGTCTTCTGCAGGTTCAGGGCGAGGCTCTGGGCCAGGAAGCGCTGCACGGCCAGCGTGGCGTTCCCGGCGTTCAGCATGTCGCCCTCGAAGGCGGTGGACAGGTCGGCGTCGGCGACGACGGCGGTGGTGCCCGCGCCGATGGGACGGGCCGCGGAGGGCGTGTAGCCGAGGGCGCCGGTCTCCTGGAGGCTGTCGCTGCGCGTCAGGACGTTGTGGGCGCCCGCGGAGGTCGCCACGTTGACGATCGACGGGTCGATGGCACCGTCCAGGGGCCAGGAGAAGTCGGTGGACGGGGTGACGTGGAGCACGGTCTCCACGGCCTGCTTCGCCTTGTCGGTGGCCGGCCGCAGCTGGCCCAGGGTGCCCGAGACGTCCTTGCCCTGGTGGGCGAGGGAGGCGATGTCGGGGTCGGCGAACGGCAGCGCGACGATCTTCTTGCCCTGGACCGCGGTCTCCAGGGAGCTCAGCCACTGCTCGGCGACGGCCTTGCTCTTGCCCTGGACGATCCGGCCGTCCGGCGTGCGGTACCGGTAGCCCTTCGTCATGGCGTCGACCGTGTAGAGCAGGTCGGGGTCGATGACCCAGGTGACGGGCAGGTCCTTGCCGAGGGCGACCATCTGCTGGAGGCGTCCGCCGGGCTTGAGCTCCCCGGCGAGGGAGTCGTCGAGGAAGACGGGGGTCTGGAGCTCGTCCGAGCCGGTCTCCGCGGTCAGGCGCGTGGTGGAGATCAGCGGCCACAGGTACGTGAGCTGGGAGCGCTTGGAGGCGGCCTCCGGCTGCCAGGGCAGGAAGGTCCGCTTGATGCCGAGCACCTGCTCGTACTGGCGGCTCTCGGTCTCCCCGGACAGCGAGACGCCGATCTGGTAGACGCCGTCCTTGTCCAGCTCCAGCTTGTTCACCGGGACGTTGAGGGTGAATTCCTGCTTGGCTTTGGACGGCAGCGAGGGGATCTTCACGGCATAGGCCGGATCGATCTCACCGGGATCCGTTCCCGCCCGGAACCCGGCGCGTTCCGCCGCCTCGTCGATGGAGGCCCGGTCGCCCAGGGCGGGCCCGACCCGCAGACCCACGTGCGCGCCGGTGATCGTCTCGCGGCCGTTGTTGACCACGCTGCCGGAGATGGTGAGCGTGTCGCCCTTGACCGGGGCCGCGGGGGCCATCCCGTCCAGCTGTACGTCGACGGTGCCCGCCTCGGCGGCCTGGGCGGCCTGAGGGGCGGGTGAGTAGACCAGAGCGGCGAGCACGGGGGTCCCGGCCAGCAGAACGACTGCCCGCCGCAGCCAGCGGCGCCGGGCAGGTGCGGGGGGTGCCCCCTGGATGTCTGCCGCCTCGGCCACGCGCTAGCCCGTCCCTCGAAGTGTCAGTGGTCGTCGTTTGTGCGTCCACGCATGGTAACGAGACCCGCTGTGCGCGAGTGCCGCGCCTTGCTCCACATGATCGGGGCCGCCCCGGGGGCGGCGCATGCCGGGGCGGCCGTAAACGCGGGAGCCCTCGCCGGGCGGGGCACGTACCCTTTTCTGTTGTGCCGAACGCCAACGAAGACAACCCCAGTGCCCTGAGTCAGGTGCAGCTCCGCGCGGTCAGTGAACTGCTGCGGGTCGCTCCTGTCGCCGACGAGCTCGGCCGCCGGTTCCAGGAGGCCGGCTTCCGCCTTGCCCTGGTCGGCGGGTCCGTACGCGATGCGCTGCTCGGGCGTCTCGGCAACGACCTCGACTTCACCACCGACGCCCGCCCCGAGGACGTCCTGAAGATCGTCCGGCCGTGGGCCGACTCGGTGTGGGACGTCGGCATCGCCTTCGGCACCGTCGGAGCCCAGAAGAACGGCTTCCAGATCGAGGTGACCACGTACCGCTCGGAGTCGTACGACCGCACCTCGCGCAAGCCGGAGGTCTCTTACGGCGACTCGATCGAGGAGGACCTGGTCCGCCGTGACTTCACCGTGAACGCGATGGCGGTCGCGCTCCCGGAGAAGGAGTTCGTGGACCCGCACGGGGGCCTGGAGGACCTCCAGGCGGGCGTTCTGCGCACCCCCGGCACTCCGGAGGACTCTTTCTCCGACGACCCGCTGCGGATGCTGCGTGCGGCGCGCTTCGCCGCCCAGCTCGACTTCGAGGTCGCTCCCGAGGTCGTGGCGGCGATGAAGGCGATGTCGGACCGGATCGAGATCGTCTCGGCGGAGCGGGTGCAGGGCGAGCTCAACAAGCTGCTGCTGTCCGCGCACCCCCGCAAGGGCCTGGGTCTGCTCGTGGACACCGGGCTGGCCGACCACGTCCTGCCCGAGCTGCCCGCCCTGCGGCTGGAGAGTGACGAGCACCACCGGCACAAGGACGTCTACGACCACTCGCTGATCGTGCTGGAGCAGGCCATCGCGCTGGAGCACGACGGCCCGGACCTGGTGCTGCGGCTGGCGGCCCTGCTCCACGACATCGGCAAGCCGCGCACCCGCCGGTTCGAGAGCGACGGCCGGGTCTCCTTCCACCACCACGAGGTGGTGGGCGCGAAGATGACCAAGAAGCGCATGACCGCGCTGAAGTACTCCAACGACATGGTCAAGGACGTGTCCCGGCTGGTGGAGCTGCACCTGCGCTTCCACGGCTACGGGGACGGCGAGTGGACCGACTCCGCGGTGCGGCGCTACGTCCGCGACGCCGGCCCGCTCCTGGACCGCCTGCACAAGCTCACCAGGTCCGACTGCACCACGCGCAACAAGCGCAAGGCCAATGCCCTCTCCCGCACCTACGACGGCCTGGAGGAGCGCATCGCGCAGCTTCAGGAGCAGGAGGAGCTCGATGCCATCCGGCCCGACCTGGACGGTAACGAGATCATGCAGGTCCTGGGCGTCGGTCCCGGGCCGGTGATCGGCAAGGCCTACGCGTTCCTGCTGGAGCTGCGCCTGGAGAACGGCCCGATGGAGCGCGACGCCGCGGTCGCCGCCCTCAAGGAATGGTGGGCGGCGCAGGCCTGATCCGAGGCCGGCCGGGTCGATGTTTCACGTGAAACATCGACCCGGCCGACGTGGTCGGAACGTCACGACGGCGTGCCCCGCCGCAGCAGGTAGACCGCGGTCGCCGCGTAGAGGGCGGCCACGCTCATGATCAGCGTGACGGAGCGCCCGTCCGGGGGGAGCATCAGGGCGGCTACGGCGGCCGCCCCCACGAACGCGATGTTGAAGAGCACGTCGTAGACGGAGAACACCCGGCCGCGGAAGTCGTCGTCCACATGGGACTGGATGGCCGTGTCGGTGGAGATCTTGGCTCCCTGGGTGGCGAGGCCCAGCAGGAACGCCGCGACCAGCATCGGACCGGGCGTGAAGAACAGGCCGAGCGGGGGCACCAGGATCGCTGCCCCGGCGGAGCAGGCCGTGATCCAGCCGCGGGTGCCCAGTCGGCCCACCATCCAGGGGGTGACGACGGCGGCCGCGAAGAACCCGGCCCCGGAGACGCCGACCGCGATGCCCAGCAGGGCGAGGCCGGCGGACTCGCTGTCCGACCAGGAGTACCGGCAGAGCATGAGCAGCATCACGAACAGGGCCCCGTAGCAGAAGCGCATCAGGGTCATGGCGGTGAGCGTCTGGGCCGCCTCGCGCCGGGAGGCCAGGTGCCGCAGCCCTTCGACCATGCCCCGGACGGTCAGGGCTATCCCCTGGGCGACCGAGGGGTGGACCCGCCCGGCGGGGTGGTCCGGGCCGAGCAGGCCCACGGCCAGGCGCAGCGAGACCAGGGCCGCGCACAGGTAGAGCCCGGCGCCGAGCAGTACGACCAGGGCGTTCGAGTCGGAGGCCAGCAGCCGGACGAGGAAGGCGAGCCCCCCGCCGGCGACGGCCGCGAGCGTCCCGGCCGTGGGGGAGAGCGAGTTGGCGGTGACCAGTTGGGCGGGGGCGACGACGCGGGGCAGGGAGGCGGCGAGCCCGGCCAGGACGAAGCGGTTGACGGCGGTGACCGACAGGGCCGAGGCGTAGAAGAGCCAGTCGGGGACGTGCGCGACGATCAGGACGCCGGTGACGCAGGCCAGGAGCGCCCGCAGGAGGTTCCCGTAGAGGAAGACCTGGCGGCGGCGCCAGCGATCGAGCAGCACCCCGGCGAAGGGGCCGATCACCGAGTACGGCAGCAGCAGGACCGCCATGGCCGAGGCGATGGCCGCGGGCGAGGTCTGCTTCTCGGGGGAGAACACCACGTACGTGGCGAGCGCCACCTGGTACACGCCGTCGGCGGCCTGGGAGAGCAGCCGTACGGCGAGCAGGTTGCGGAAGTCCCTCAGGCGCAGGAGTACGCGCAGATCACGTACGACAGGCATGAGGGCAAGGGTCACATACGCGGAGGGTCCCCGGGCACATTGCCCGGGGACCCTCCGCGGAAGAACAGTCGAAGACCAGGTGTCCGAAGACCCGTGGGGTCCGACTTAGCGCTCGACCTCGCCCTTGATGAACTTCTCGACGTTGGCCAGGGCCTCGTCGTCGAAGTACTGCACCGGCGGGGACTTCATGAAGTAGCTCGAGGCCGACAGGATCGGGCCACCGATGCCGCGGTCCTTGGCGATCTTCGCGGCGCGCACGGCGTCGATGATGACACCGGCGGAGTTCGGGGAGTCCCACACCTCGAGCTTGTACTCGAGGTTCAGCGGGACGTCGCCGAAGGCGCGGCCTTCGAGGCGGACGTAGGCCCACTTGCGGTCGTCGAGCCACGCCACGTAGTCGGACGGGCCGATGTGGACGTTCTTGTCGCCGAGCTCACGGTCGGGGATCTGCGAGGTGACGGCCTGCGTCTTGGAGATCTTCTTCGACTCCAGGCGGTCGCGCTCCAGCATGTTCTTGAAGTCCATGTTGCCGCCGACGTTGAGCTGCATGGTGCGCTCGAGTCGGACACCACGGTCCTCGAACAGCTTCGCCATCACGCGATGCGTGATGGTGGCGCCGACCTGCGACTTGATGTCGTCGCCGACGATCGGGACACCGGCCTCGGTGAACTTGTCAGCCCACTCCTTGGTGCCGGCGATGAAGACCGGGAGGGCGTTGACGAAGGCGACCTTGGCGTCGATGGCGCACTGGGCGTAGAACTTCGCCGCCTCCTCGGAGCCGACGGGCAGGTAGCAGACCAGAACGTCGACCTCGCGGTCCTTGAGGACCTGGACCACGTCGACCGGGGTCTCGGCGGACTCCTCGATCGTCATGCGGTAGTACTTGCCCAGGCCGTCCAGGGTGTGGCCGCGCTGCACGGTCACGCCCGCGTTGGGGACGTCGCAGATCTTGATGGTGTTGTTCTCGCTGGCGCCGATGGCGTCCGAAAGGTCGAGGCCGACCTTCTTCGCGTCGACGTCGAACGCGGCGACGAACTCGACGTCACCCACGTGGTAGTCGCCGAACTGGACGTGCATCAGACCGGGGACCTTGGCCGCCGGGTCGGCGTCCTTGTAGTACTCGACGCCCTGCACCAGCGAGGCGGCGCAGTTGCCCACGCCGACGATGGCTACGCGAACCGAACCCATTCCGGTTGCTCCCTGTTTGTTCTCGGACGAGGCCTGCGAGATGCAGGCCTCACTTTGCTGTTTCGTCGGGCGGACCGGGTCGTCTCTGATCCCGTCCCGCCCGCTCACTCTCGATGAGCTCGTTCAGCCAGCGCACTTCGCGCTCCACGGATTCCATGCCGTGCCGCTGCAGCTCAAGCGTGTAGTCGTCGAGGCGCTCCCGCGTACGGGCGAGTGAGGCGCGCATCTTCTCCAGGCGCTCCTCCAGCCGGCTGCGGCGGCCCTCGAGGACCCGCATGCGCACTTCCCGCTCGGTCTGACCGAAGAAGGCGAAGCGCGCGGCGAAGGACTCGTCCTCCCAGGCGTCGGGGCCCGTGTGGGACAGGAGCTCCTCGAAGTGCTCCTTGCCCGCTGCCGTCAACCGGTAGACGATCTTGGCGCGGCGCCCTGCGAGTGAAGTGGCGAGAGCGTCTTCCGGGGCGTTGCCCGGTTCTTCGATCAACCAGCCGTTGGCGACCAGCGTCTTCAGGCAGGGATAGAGCGTGCCGTAGCTGAACGCCCGGAACACCCCAAGCGAGGTGTTGAGCCGCTTGCGGAGCTCGTACCCGTGCATGGGGGATTCGCGGAGCAGGCCGAGGACGGCGAACTCGAGGATGCCTGAGCGCCTGCTCATCCGCCTGCCTCTCCCTCGCCCCTGAGTTTTATACCGAGCTGATGTATCGGCTCGATACATCCAGACGATAGAACGGGCCGTCTTCGGCGACAAGGGGTGACGTGGTGACCGGCGTCACATCACCAATTCGTACCAGGCGAGTTGCCTGATTTGGGGTGAACTTCGGCACTGTTCGGGTTTTGAGCGTGCGTAGTCTGTGGGCCATGACAACGGGGGAACCGGAATTCACCTGCCGCTTCCAGGCCACTCGCCTGCCCGAGGAGTAGTCGTTCGATGAGCGAGCACCGCCGCAAACCGCCGCAGCCCGAGGGGGGCGGACGTGCCTCGGCCCGCCGGGCCGCCCAGCGCCCCGGCCGGGGCGCCGGACCCGCACGCGACGTGCCCACCGCGTCGCCCAGCGGACCGTACGCAGAGCCGCCCGGCCACAGCGGGCGTGCCGGCGCGCGCCGGGCCGCACCCCGTGGATCCGGAGGGCGCGGCCGCGGCGCGGTCGGCGCCGGCTCGGGCCGCCCGGACAAGCGGCTGATCAATTACCCGCGCTCCGACAAGAACGGCTGGCAGCGGTTCGTACCGTCCTGGAAGCTGGTCTGCGGCACGGCCCTCGGCTTCTTCGCGGTCGTCACGGCGGGAGCCGGCATCGGCATCGCGTCGGTGAACACCCCCGACCCGAACAAGGCGGCCCAGGCCCAGAACAACGTCTTCTTCTGGGCGGACGGCACCCAGATGGTGGCCACCGGCGGCTCGATGAACCGCCAGATCGTGCCCATCGACAAGATCCCCAAGTCGATGCAGAACGCGGTGATCGCCGCGGAGAACGAGTCCTTCGAGACGGACAAGGGCGTCGACCCGATGGGCATCGCCCGCGCCGTGTGGAACATGGCCAAGGGCGGCTCCACCCAGGGTGGCTCGACCATCACCCAGCAGTACGTGAAGAACACGTACCTGGACTCCGACCAGACGCTGAAGCGGAAGGTCACCGAGCTCTTCATCTCGATAAAGCTGGGTGTGTCCGAGGAGAAGGACACGATCCTCGCCGGCTACCTCAACACCGCCTACTACGGCCGTGACGCCTACGGGATCCAGGCGGCCGCGCGGGCCTACTTCGGCAAGGACTGCAAGGACCTCACGCCGTCCGAGAGCGCCTTCCTGGCCTCCGTGCTCAAGGGGCCCAACCTCTACAACCCGGACGGCGGCGTCGGTACCGCGGCCACCCCCGAGAAGAACACCGAGCGGGCCAAGGAGCGCTGGGCCTGGGTCCTGGACCGCGAGGTCGCGGTCGGCCGGATGCAGAAGGCCGACCGGGACCAGTTCGCCGAGTTCCCGAAGATCGTCGACTCCGAGCAGGCCCGGAGCCTGTCCGGACAGACCGGCTACCTCGTCGACACGGCCAAGAAGTACGTGATGAAGGTCACCGGCCTCACTGCCGAGGAGATGGCCCGCGGCGGCTACCAGATCAAGACCACCTTCCAGAAGCCCAAGGTGGACGCCCTGGTCAAGGCCGTCGAGGACACCCGCAACAACTTCCTGGACGAGAAGGCCCGCCCCGAGTACGACACCTTCGTCCAGTTCGGGGCCGCCTCGGTGGACGTGAAGAGCGGGGCGATCGTGGCCCTGTACGGCGGCCCGGGCATGGACAAGAAGTACTTCAGCAACAACGCCGACACGCTCGGTGTCCCGGTCGGCTCGACCTGGAAGCCGTACGTCCTGGCGGCCGCGATGCAATACGGCACCCAGAACTCGAACGGCCAGGGCATCTCGGCCGACAGCAAGTACAACGCGAACGACCTGACCGTCATCAACAACCGCGACGGCAAGCCGCTGCGGGACGCCTCGGGCAAGCCGTTCAAGCAGAAGAACGAGGGCCCCTACCCCTACGGCTACGTGACCCTCAACGAGGCGATGGAGAAGTCCATCAACGTGCCGTTCGCGCAGCTCGTCTTCGACGTCGGCCACAACAAGGTCCGCGAGGTGGCCGAGGCCACGGGCATCCTCAAGGACTCGATGAACCCGAACAACGACGCCTCGTTCGCCCTCGGCACCTCGACCCCGAGCGCCATCCGCATGGCCGACTCGTACGCCACCTTCGCCGCCTCCGGCACCCATCACGATCCGTTCTCCGTGACCAGCGTCGAGAAGGACGGCAAGGAGCTGCCCGGCTTCGGGGCCCCCAAGGACCAGCGGGCGATGGACGACTCCATCGCCGACAACGTCACCAAGGTGCTGGAGAACGTCATCGACAACGGCACCGGCACCAAGGTCAGGAAGCTCGGCTTCACCCGGCCCGCCGCGGGCAAGACCGGAACCACCGACCAGAACAAGTCGGCCTGGTTCGTCGGCTACACCCCGGAGCTGTCCACCTCGGTCGCCCTGTTCCGTACCGACCCGAACTCGGCGGACAAGAAGCTGATCTCCATGAACGGCGTGGGCGGCGTGGACTCCATCCACGGTGGTGACATCCCGGCCGCGATCTGGACCGAGTACATGAAGGAAGCCCTCAAGGGAGCCCCGGTCAAGGACTTCCCGGAGGCCGAGAAGATCGGTGTCACCGCGGACGCGTCCGGCGCGCCCACGCCGTCTCCGTCCTTCTCGCCGTCGCCCTCCCCGTCGATGCCCTCGCCTTCGGCGAGCTCCTCTCCGCCGGTCTCCCCCTCCCCGTCGAAGGGCGGCAAGCCGACCTGCAAGCCGTGGGAGCTGTACTGCGTCCCGGACACCACCGGCGGCACCAACAGCGGCAACACCAACGGCGGCCCCGGCGGAATCGGCGGGCCCAGCGGATCACCGTCGGGGACCCCGACGGGCAAACCGGGCCGCCCCGGCGGCACCAGCTGGGGGACCTCGATGGGAACCTCGGGCTGACCCGCCTCCCCTGCTCCGGCGAGGGCCGTCGCACACCGTGCGGCGGCCCTCCCGCATGTCCGGCCCCGTACGGCAGGATGAGCGCATGACGAAGGTGCACGAGGACCGGCCCGTACTGCCCACCCAGCAGGACGAGGTCGCCGCGGCCGGCAGTGAGTTCCTCGGCGGCCCCATGGGCCGCTACGCCCGGCTGGGCGGCCACTGGCTGACCCCGGTCCGCGTCGTGGTCCTCGTGGCCCTCGGGATGTTCGCGCTCGGCATGGTGCAGAAGCTGCCCTGCTACGACTGGGCGTGGTTCCGGGGAGCCGGCTCCCAGTACACGCACGCCTGCTACTCCGACATCCCGCACCTGTTCTCCGTACGCGGCTTCGCCGACGGGCTCACGCCCTACTTCGACCGCCTCCCCGGCGACATGGAGTACCTGGAGTACCCGGTCCTCACCGGCCTCTTCATGGAGGTCGCCTCCTGGCTGACCCCAGGCAGCGGCTCGATGCAGCACCGCGAGCAGATGTACTGGATGGTCAACGCCGGGATGCTGATGGCCTGCACCGCGGTCATCGCGGTCTGCGTCGTGCGCACCCACCGCCGCCGGCCCTGGGACGCGCTGCTCTTCGCCCTCGCGCCCGCCTTCGCGCTCACCGCGACGATCAACTGGGACCTGCTGGCCATCGCCCTGACCGCCGCGGGGATGCTCATGTGGTCGCGCGGGCGCACCCTGCTCTTCGGCGTCCTCATCGGCCTGGCCACCGCCGCCAAGCTCTACCCCGTCCTGCTGCTCGGGGTGCTGTTCGTGCTGTGCTGGCGGGCCGGGAAGTGGCGGGCGTTCGGCTCCGCCGTCCTCGGCGCGGCCGTCTCCTGGCTCGTGGTGAACCTGCCCGTCATGATCTACGCCTGGGACGGCTGGAAGAAGTTCTACACGTTCAGCCAGGAACGCCCGATCGACTTCGGCTCCGTGTGGCTGCTCATCTCCCAGCGCTCCGGGAACCCCCTGCACGACGCCAACACGTACGCGACGGGCCTGACGCTGCTGCTGTGCGCGGGCATCGGCCTGCTGACCCTGACGGCCCCCCGCCGCCCCCGCTTCGCGCAGCTGGCCTTCCTGGTCGTGGCGGCCTTCATCCTGGCCAACAAGGTCTACTCGCCGCAGTACGTGCTGTGGCTCATCCCGCTCGCGGCGCTGGCCCGTCCGCGCTGGCGGGACTTCCTGATCTGGCAGGCCGGCGAGGTCGTGTACTTCCTCGGGATCTGGTTCTACCTCGCCTACACGACGAGCGGCGACAAGCACCAGGGCCTGCCCGTGGAGGGCTACCAGCTGGCGATCGCCGCCCACCTGCTGGCGACCCTCTACCTCTGCGCGGTCGTCGTCCGCGACATCCTGCTGCCCGAGCGGGACGTCGTCCGCCGCGACGGGTCGGACGACCCGTCCGGCGGCGTCCTGGACGGGGCCGAGGACGTGTTCGTGCTCTCGGACGCAGCGAGGGCGCCGCAGGACGCGGCGCCCTCGGAGGGACAGCGGGTGGAGTGGGGCGTGGCCCGCAAGGACTGACCGGTCAGGCGTCGAGCACCCGGTCGAACTGCGTGGTGGTGTGGCGCAGGTGCGCCACCAGCTCGTCGCCGACCTTCGGCTCCGGGGCGTCCGACGGCACGAACAGGATCGACACCTGCATGTGCGGGGGCTCCGCGAACCAGCGCTGCTTGCCGGCCCACACGAACGGCGACAGGTTGCGGTTCACGGTCGCCAGACCGGCCCGGGCCACGCCCTTGGCGCGCGGCATCACCCCGTGCAGGGCCTTGGGGGCCTCCAGGCCCACGCCATGCGAGGTACCGCCCGCGACGACGACCAGCCAGCCGTCGGAGGCGGCCTTCTGCTGGCGGTAGCCGAACCGGTCGCCCTTGGTGACGCGCGTGACGTCCAGGACGGCGCCGCGGTACTCGGTCGCCTCGTGGTCGCCCAGCCACAGCCGGGTGCCGATCCGCGCCCGGAAGCGGGTCTGCGGGAACTGCTGCTGGAGCCGGGCCAGCTCCTCCGCCCGCAGGTGGCTGACGAACATGGTGTGCAGCGGCAGCCGGGCCGCGCGCAGCCGGTCCATCCAGCCGATGACCTCCTCGACGGCGTCCGAGCCGTCCGGGCGGTCCAGCGGCAGGTGCAGGGCGAAGCCCTCCAGGCGCACGTCCTCGATCGCCGCGTGCAGCTGGCCCAGGTCCTGCTCGGAGATGCCGTGGCGGCGCATCGAGCTCATGCACTCGATGACCACGCGGGCGCCGACCAGGCCGCGGACCCCGTCCAGCGAGGACACCGAGCGGATCACCCGGTCCGGCAGCGGCACCGGCTCCTCGCCCCGCCGGAACGGGGTGAGGACGAGCAGGTCGCCGCCGAAGAAGTCCTTGATGCTGGCGGCCTCGTACGTGGTCCCGACGGCCAGTACGTCGGCGCCCAGCCGGGTCGCCTCCTCGCACAGCCGCTCGTGGCCGAAGCCGTAGCCGTTGCCCTTGCAGACCGGGATCATCCCGGGGAACTGGTCCTGGATCTGCTTCTGGTGCGCACGCCAGCGCGCGGTGTCGACGTAGAGCGTGAGCGCCATGCCCGTCCGGAGCCTCTCTCGAAAAAGCTGCCTGTGCAGCGGTGCGGTGTGTGGGGGGTGCGGCAGCGGGTCAGCGGCGCGACATGTAGATGTCGAGCGCCTTGTGCAGCACCTTGTTGAGCGGGAAGTCCCACTCGCCGACGTACTCGACGGCTTCGCCGCCGGTGCCGACCTTGAACTGGATCAGGCCGAACAGGTGGTCGTTCTCGTCCAGCGTGTCGCTGATGCCGCGCAGGTCGTAGACGCTCGCACCGAGCGCGTACGAATCGCGCAGCATGCGCCACTGCATCGCGTTCGAGGGACGCACCTCGCGCTTGTGGTTGGCGGAGGCGCCGTACGAGTACCAGACGTGCTGGCCGACGGTGAGCATCGTGGCGGCGGCCAGCGGCTCCCCCTCGTGCTTCGCGATGTACAGCCGCATCCGGTTCGGGTCCTCGGAGTTGAGGGCCGTCCACTGGCGCTGGAAGTAGCTGAGCGGGCGCGGGCGGAACTTGTCGCGCTCGGCCGTGATCTCGTACAGCTCCTGCCAGACCGGCAGGTCTTCGTAGCCGCCCTGGACGACCTCGACACCGGCCTTCTCAGCCTTCTTGATGTTGCGGCGCCACAGCTGGTTGAAGCCCTTGAGGACGTCGTCCAGCGAGCGGTTGGCCAGCGGCACCTGGAAGACGTAGCGGGGCTGGACGTCACCGAAGCCGGCGCCACCGTCCTCGGCCTGCTGCCAGCCCATGCGGCGCAGCTTGTCCGACACCTCGAAGGCGCGGGGCTCGATGACCGAGGCCTCCACGTCGCGCAGGCGCTTCACGTCCGGGTCCTGGATACCGGCCTTGATGGCGGCCGAGTTCCAGCGGCGGATGACGACGGGCGGGCCCATCTTCACGGTGAAGGCGCCCTGCTGCTTGAGGTGGGCCAGCATCGGCTGGAGCCACTCCTCCAGATTCGGGGCGTACCAGTTGATGACCGGACCCTCGGGGAGGTACGCGAGGTACCGCTTCACCTTGGGCAGCTGCCGGTACAACACGAGGGCGGCGCCGACCAGTTCGTCGTTCTGGTCGAACCAGCCGAGGTTCTCGGCGCGCCACTCGTTCTTCACGTCGGCCCACGCCGGGACCTGGCAGTGGCTAGCCGAGGGCAGGCTCTGGAGGTATCCCAGATGCTGCTCTCGGCTGATGGTCCTCAGGGACAGGCTCATGCGGGGCGTCTCCTCCGGCGGCTTCGCTGGCTATGGCGCGAAGCCTACTGCGACAAGGGCGCCACCCATCTGGGGGACAGGCCGGGCCCGGGCCGGTGAGTGGCCGGCGCCCTGTCGCCGAGGAGCCCCGGTCAGCCCGCCCAGCCGCCGAAGAGACCGCCGTGCGCCATGCCGAGGTAGAAGCCCACGGCCGAGGCGCCAAGCCCGATGATCAGTGCGAAGCGCTCGCGTGTCGTCTCCGAGATGAACTGTCCGTACGCGCCGGTCAGGATGCCGACGAGCCCGGTCCACGAGCTGAGCAGGTGCAGATTGTCGAAGAACCCCGTGACGAACGCCACGGCACCGAGCACCACCGTGGCCACCATGAGGGTGTCCTGGAGCGGGTGGGGCTTGCCATCGGTTGCGAAGAGCGAGATGGAGGACTGGGACCGCATTGCCTGTGCCATCGGAAGGCACCTCCTGGCTGAAGCAGAGCGGTGCACGGGCGCCTCCGGCAGGGGCCGGGGGCATAGCACCGAGCACACCCGATGAATACAGAGTGTGGCCTCCTCCCGCCGGATTTCAACCGGAAGGAGTCGAGCAGGTAGTCTGTACAGCTGCGCGGTGTCTGCTCACAGACGCCGTGCGCACGCATCACGACCCTCCTGCCACGGAACGACCGTGGCCGCTGAGTCCAAAGGAGGTGGGTTCCACATGCGTCACTACGAAGTGATGGTCATCCTCGACCCCGATCTCGAGGAGCGCGCTGTCTCCCCGCTGATCGAGAACTTCCTTTCTGTCGTCCGTGAGGGCAACGGAAAGGTCGAGAAGGTCGACACCTGGGGCCGTCGTCGTCTCGCTTACGAGATCAAGAAGAAGCCCGAGGGCATCTACTCGGTCATCGACCTTCAGGCCGAGCCTGCGGTCGTCAAGGAGCTTGACCGACAGATGAACCTGAACGAGTCGGTTCTCCGGACCAAGGTCCTTCGCCCCGAGACCCACTGAACTTCGGTTCAGCGGTAATCGGGACCGAGTAGCACAGCAGCCCAGCAGCAATCCCCGCCGAGAGGTTCATCCATGGCAGGCGAGACCGTCATCACGGTCGTCGGCAATCTCGTCGACGACCCCGAGCTGCGCTTCACCCCCTCGGGTGCGGCGGTCGCGAAGTTCCGTGTCGCGTCCACCCCCCGCACCTTCGACCGTCAGACCAATGAGTGGAAGGACGGCGAGAGCCTGTTCCTGACCTGCTCGGTGTGGCGGCAGGCGGCCGAGAACGTCGCCGAGTCCCTCCAGCGAGGCATGCGCGTCATCGTGCAGGGCCGGCTGAGGCAGCGGTCGTACGAGGACCGTGAGGGTGTCAAGCGCACGGTCTACGAGCTGGACGTCGAGGAAGTCGGCCCCAGCCTGAAGAACGCCACGGCCAAGGTCGCCAAGACCACCGGTCGCGGTGGCCAGGGTGGATACGGCGGTGGCGGCCAACAGCAGGGCGGCGGCGGTGGCTGGGGCGGAGCCCCCAGCGGCGGCGCCCCGCAGGGCGGCGGAGCTCCCTCCGACGACCCGTGGGCGTCCAGCGCGCCGGCCGGCGGCCAGCAGCAGCAGGGCGGCGGGGGCGGCTGGGGCGGAAGCTCCGGCGGCTCCAACGGTGGCTACTCGGACGAGCCTCCCTTCTAGGGAAGCTCGCATCCCCACTTCTTGATCACACAGGAGAGACACAATGGCGAAGCCGCCTGTGCGCAAGCCTAAGAAGAAGGTCTGCGCATTCTGCAAGGACAAGACCGCGTACGTGGACTACAAGGACACGAACATGCTGCGGAAGTTCATTTCCGACCGCGGCAAGATCCGTGCCCGCCGCGTCACCGGCAACTGCACGCAGCACCAGCGTGACGTCGCCACGGCCGTGAAGAACAGCCGTGAGATGGCGCTGCTGCCCTACACGTCCACCGCGCGATAAGGAAAGGGTGACCGACTAATGAAGATCATCCTGACCCACGAGGTCTCTGGCCTCGGCACCGCCGGCGATGTCGTCGACGTCAAGGACGGTTACGCTCGCAACTACCTGGTCCCGCGTGGTTTCGCGATCCGCTGGACCAAGGGTGGCGAGAAGGACGTGGCGCAGATCCGCCGCGCCCGCAAGATCCACGAGATCGCGACCATCGAGCAGGCCAACGAGGTCAAGGCCAAGCTCGAGGGCACGAAGGTCCGTCTGGCCACCCGTTCGGGTGACGCCGGCCGTCTCTTCGGCTCCGTGACCCCGGCCGACATCGCCACGGCGATCGAGGCTTCCGGTGGTCCGAAGGTCGACAAGCGCCGCGTCGAGCTGGCTGCCCCGATCAAGACCCTCGGTTCGTACCAGGTCTCCGTGCGTCTGCACGCCGAGGTCGCTGCGAACGTGGGCGTCGAGGTCGTCGCCGCCTAAGTGCTGCGAGCGAAGGGCCGCACCCCTGTGGGGGTGCGGCCCTTCGTCGTTCTCAGGGATCGTCGTTCTCAGGGATCGCCGCTCGATGTTTCACGTGAAACATGGGACGCCCCCTCGCATGTTTCACGTGAAACATGCGCCCGTGGTCAGCGGGTCGCCCCCGCGACCAGCCAGCGGCCGGAGCGGGCACGCAGCTGGAGGGTGGCCATCCGGACCAGCATCATCAGGGTCATGGCCCACCAGAGAGCGGTGAGACCGCCGCCGAGGGCCGGGACGAGCAGCGCGGCCGGGGTGAACGCGGCGAGCGTCACGAGCATGGCCCAGGCCAGGTAGCGGCCGTCGCCCGCGCCCATCAGGACCCCGTCGAGCACGAAGACGATGCCGCACACGGGCTGGGATACGGCCACGACCAGCAGGGCCGGCAGCAGAGCGTTCTCGACCACGGGGTCGCCGGTGAAGAGCGGGATGAACAGCGGGCGGGCCGCGACCACCAGTGCGCCGAGGACGATGCCGGAGGCGATCCCCCACTGCACCATGCGGCGGCAGACCGCCTTGGCCCCCTCGGTGTCGCCGGCACCCAGGTAGCGGCCGATGATGGCCTGCCCGGCGATGGCGATCGCGTCGAGGGCGAAAGCGAGCAGGCTCCACAGGGAGAGCAGTATCTGGTGGGCCGCGATGTCGGCGTCGCCGAGTCGCGCCGCCACGGCGGTCGCGATCATCAGGACGGCGCGCAGGGACAGCGTGCGCACCAGCAGCGGTACGCCGGCCTGGGCGCAGGCCCGGATGCCCGCGGGGTCGGGGCGCAGCGAGGCGCTGTGCGTACGGGCTCCGCGGACGACCACGAAGAGGTAGGCGCCGGCCATGGCGCACTGGGCGATCACCGTGCCCCAGGCGGAACCGGCGATGCCGAAGCCGGCTCCGTACACGAGGGCGCCGTTCAGGCCCGCGTTGAGGGCGAAGCCTCCGATGGCGACGTAGAGCGGTGTACGGGTGTCCTGGAGACCGCGGATGACACCGGTGGCGGCGAGCACCATCAGCATGGCCGGGATGCCCAGGGCGGAGATCCGCAGGTAGGTGACCGCGTACGGGGCGACGGTGTCCGAGGCCCCGAACAGGGAGACCAGCCAGGGTGCCGTCGGCAGCAGGACGGCCACGACGGCGGCCCCGATCAGGAGGGCGAGCCAGATGCCGTCCATGCCCTGCCGGATGGCTGCCCGGAGGTCTCCCGCGCCGACCCGTCGGGAGACGGCCGCGGTGGTGGCGTAGGCGAGGAAGACGAAGACGCTGACGGCGGTGGTGAGCAGGGCCGCGGCGATGCCGAGGCCGGCCAGCTGGGGAGTGCCGAGGTGCCCCACGATGGCGCTGTCGGCCATCACGAACAGGGGTTCGGCGACGAGCGCGCCGAAAGCCGGGACGGCGAGCGCGAGTATCTCGCGGTCGTGCCGTCTCGGGGCAGCCTTCAGCGGGGCGAGGGCCTGAGTCATGCGCTCAATCTAATCTTCCACAGGTAATGGATGCAATGGTCTTTGGATCCTTACCTGCGAGTTGGTTCACACGTTCTCGGCACCCCGTTGGAGGCGTTCTCGAAACTGGGGCCAAGAAATTTCTCCCCCACAGCCCGTGGAGGAAGAAAGCGCAGGTCAGGGTGGGTGATTGGGTAGGGCAGGTGATTTTGTCCACAGCGCCGTCCCCCGGTCCGTGCACAGCTTCCGGCGACTTACCCACAGCATTGGGTCGGTCATCCACATCTCATCCACACAGCCTGTGGATAACAAGATTGGCTGACGTCGCTCCCGGCCCTACCGTTGTGCGTTGCCCGACTCGCCGACAGCGGATTCGGGTGCCCCACATGTCAGAGCCGTGTCGTAGAAAGAGTGGCACGGCGAGGTCCGCGTTGCGGACGGGAGGAGGCGGCCCGGTGAGTATGCCCGAGCCCATGGACGACCCCTGGGCCGACAGCGGTCCGGGTGACCGTCTGCCCGCCCGTCCGCGCCGTAACAGCGACAGCCGGGGCCGCGGGGACGAACAGCACGAGCGGGGCCGCGAGGGCGGCTCCTGGGACGGCGGTGGCGGCGGCTTCGAGCGCGTCCCGCCGCAGGACCTCGACGCCGAGCAGTCGGTGCTCGGCGGCATGCTGCTGTCCAAGGACGCGATCGCGGACGTCGTCGAGGTCATCAAGGGCCACGACTTCTACCGCCCCTCGCACGAGACGATCTACCAGGCGATCCTCGACCTGTACGCCAAGGGCGAGCCGGCCGACCCGATCACCGTCGGCGCCGAGCTGACCCGCCGCGGCGAGATCAGCAAGGTCGGCGGCGCCTCCTACCTGCACACGCTCGTCCAGTCGGTGCCGACCGCGGCGAACGCCGAGTACTACGCGGAGATCGTCCACGAGCGCGCGGTCCTGCGCCGCCTGGTCGCGGCCGGTACGAAGATCACGCAGATGGGATACGCGGCGGACGGCGACGTCGACGAGATCGTCAACAGCGCCCAGGCCGAGATCTACGCCGTCACCGAGCAGCGGACCTCCGAGGACTACCTGCCGCTGGGCGACATCATGGAGGGCGCGCTCGACGAGATCGAGGCCATCGGCTCGCGCAGCGGCCAGATGTCGGGCGTCCCGACCGGTTTCACGGACCTCGACTCACTGACCAACGGCCTGCACCCGGGCCAGATGATCGTCATCGCGGCCCGCCCCGCCATGGGTAAGTCCACCCTCGCGCTCGACTTCGCCCGGGCGTGCTCCATCAAGAGCAACCTGCCCAGCGTGATCTTCTCCCTCGAAATGGGGCGCAACGAGATCGCTATGCGCCTCCTGTCGGCGGAGGCCCGGGTCGCCCTGCACCACATGCGCTCCGGCACGATGACGGACGACGACTGGACCCGGCTGGCCCGCCGGATGCCCGACGTCTCCGCAGCCCCGCTCTACATCGACGACTCCCCGAACCTGTCGATGATGGAGATCCGGGCGAAGTGCCGACGCCTCAAGCAGCGCAACGACCTCTCGCTCGTGGTCATCGACTACCTCCAGCTCATGCAGTCGGGCGGCTCGCGCCGTCCCGAGAGCCGCCAGCAGGAGGTCTCGGACATGTCCCGAAACCTCAAGCTGCTGGCCAAGGAGCTCGAGGTGCCGGTGATCGCGCTGTCCCAGCTGAACCGTGGTCCCGAACAGCGCACCGACAAGAAGCCGATGGTCTCCGACCTGCGTGAGTCGGGCTCGATCGAGCAGGACGCCGACATGGTGATCCTGTTGCACCGCGAGGACGCGTACGAGAAGGAGTCGCCCCGCGCGGGCGAAGCGGACCTGATCGTGGCGAAGCACCGTAACGGCCCCACGGCGACGATCACGGTCGCCTTCCAGGGCCATTACTCGCGGTTCGTGGACATGGCCAACACGTAGCATCCGATCATGGATGCCGTATCTGAAGACCTGGATCTGCTCCCCACGACCCGGCGTGCGCTGAGGCACCGGATCGCCGTCGCGCAGAGCGAGGGGCGGGCGCCGTCGGTGGTGGCGGCCGTGGCGCGCGGCGGCGAGGTGGTCTGGGAGGGCTCCCGGACCTCCGTCGAGGGACACGGGCCCGACGGGAACGTGCAGTACCGGATCGGGTCGATCAGCAAGACCTTCACCGCCGTTCTGGTGATGCGCCTGCGGGACGAGGGCCTGCTGCGCCTTGAGGACCCGCTGGAGCAGCATCTGCCCGGGACGGGCGCCGGAGAGGTGACGATCGCCCAGTTGCTGTCCCACACCGGCGGGTTGGCGGCGGAGACCCCGGGCGAGTGGTGGGAGCGCTCGCCCGCGGCGCTGCGCCCCGGGCTCGCGGACGTGCTCGGCGAGGAGCCCTTCCGCTTCCGGCCGGGCCGGCGCCACCACTACTCCAACCCGGGCTACACGCTGCTGGGTTCGCTCGTCGAGGCCGTGCGCGGCAAGCCGTGGGACGAGGTGCTCCGGGCCGAGGTGCTGGAGCCGCTGGGCCTGGACCGTACGACGGCGCGGCCGCAGGCCCCGCATGCGGGAGGCTGGGCGGTGCATCCCTGGGCCGACGTGATGATGGCCGAGCCGTCGGAGGATCTGGGGCTGATGGCCGCTGCCGGACAACTCTGGTCCACGACGCGTGACTTGGCTCGGTTCGCGGTGTTCCTCGCCCGGGGTGACGAGCGGGTGCTGAGCGTGGAGTCGGTACGGGAGATGAGGACGCCGGCCGCGCCGCCGGAGCCCGGTCTCGCCGAGCTCGGCTACGGGCTCGGCATGCAGCTGACGGACACCGGTGGGCGCAGGCTCGCGGGCCACACCGGTTCGCTGCCGGGTTTCGTCGCGGGGCTGTGGCTGAGCGAAGCCGACGACGTGGCGGCCGTGGTGCTGGCGAACTGCACGTCGGGGCTGCCCGCCGCGACGGTGGCAGCGGAGCTGGTGGCGATCGTCGCGGACGCGGAGCCGCGGTTCCCGCAGCCGTGGCGGCCGTTCAAGGAGGCCGATCCGGTCGCCCTGGAACTGTGCGGCCCCTGGTACTGGGGTACGTCGCCGCAGGTACTGCGGCTGAAGGTGGACGGCCTGATGGAGCTCGCTCCGGTGGGCGCGACCGGTCGGGCGGCCCGGTTCCGGGCGGAGCCCGACGGCAGTTGGACCGGACTCTCCGGCTACTACGCAGGGGAGACCCTGACCGCGGTCCGGCGTGAGGACGGCTCGGTGAGCCATCTCGACCTGGGCTCGTTCGTGTTCACGAGGGAGCCGTACGACGCGCAGGCCCCGGTGCCCGGCGGGGTGGACCCGCAGGGCTGGCGGGGCATCGGCTAACGCGTCCGGCAGGCTCAGGCCACGAGTTCGCGTTCCAGCGGGGTGCGAAAACGCGGGGTGATCCGGGCGCCGCCCATCCAACGGGAGAGGCGGGCGGCCTCGGCCGCGACGGCCTCTTCGGCGGCCCGGCCGGGGTCGCCCAGCAGCCGCCAGACGATCTCGCCGTCCGCGCGCTGGGCCCAGCCGCCGACGATCTCACCGTTCCACCAGACCGTGGGGCCGATGTTGCCGGCGTAGTCGAAGAGCGCGGGCCGGTGGGCGGGGTCGAGGTGGAAACCCCGGTCGGCCCAGCCCATTCCGCTGGGGTCCAGTCCGGGCAGCAGCGCCGCCCAGGGTTCCGGGGCGGTTTCGGGCACGGTGTCGCCGGGGCCGACCAGGGCGGTTCTCCCGTCGTCGAGGCGGACCTGGTCGGGGCCGACGACTGCGAGGGCCTTGCGGACGTCGGTGAGGGTCCAGCCCGTCCACCACTTGAGGTCCGCCTCGGTGGCCGGTCCGTAGGCGTACAGCCAGCGGCGGGCGATCTCGGCACGGGCCTCGGCCGGCGGTACGGCGGGCCAGGGCTCGGTGTGCACCCAGCGGAACTGGCTGGAGGTCCACGATCCGCGCGGCCGGTCACGGCGGATCCGGCCGTCGGCGGCCAGGAGCCGGATCACACGGGTGGCGACGCCGGTCTCGGCCTCGTACTTCTTGCCCCGGCTGACGGTGATCTTCCTGCGCAGTGCGGGCACGGCCGCTGAGAGCTGGCTGCCGGTGCAGGGGCCATGGGTGTCGAGGGCGTCGAGTGCGGCGGCCTCGGCCCCGGCCAGCCAGTCGGCGTCGAGGCCCTGGCCGTCCTCGTCGAGGTGTTTGAGCAGGGTGAGGCGCTCCTTGACGGCGATACCCCGGGCGGTGGAGGAGTCCACGTACGGGGCGAGTTCGCCGGAGACGGCGAACAGCGTCCTGCGCATGCTGAGCAGCCGGACGAGGGAGACGTCCTCGTAGAGCGCCCGCTCGACGACGGCGGGGCCGCCTTCCGCGAGCCGGGCGCGGGCCGAGAGGAACAGGGTCGCGGCGTCGGTGGCGTGCAGGGCGACGACGGCGTCCGCGGCCTCGGCCACCGTGGCGGCACGCGCCGAGGGAGCCAGGCGGTGTCTGCACCCGAGCCGGTGGCGGCGCTCGGCGGTGGTGACGAGGGGGAGGCTGGGGCTCATCCTCCCGATCGTAGGCCGGGCCGCCGACAGAGGCCCGGCCTGCCGTGCGGGCGATCAGAGGGAGAGCTTGAACCCGACATGGGACGCGGTGAACCCGAGCCGCTCGTAGAAGCGGTGGGCGTCGGTGCGGGTCACGTCCGAGGTGAGCTGCACGAGCCGGCAGTTCTCACGGCGGGACTCTTCGATGGCCCATTGGATGAACCGGGTCCCCAGGCCGCCGCCGCGCTCGTCGGCGTGGACCCGGACGCCTTCGATGATCGAGCGGGTGGCTCCCTTGCGGGACAGTCCGGGGACGATGGTGAGCTGGAGGGTGCCCACGACGCGCCCGTCGCGGACCGCGACGACCACGTGCTGGTGGGGGTCGTCGGCCAGGCGCTTGAACGCGGCGAGGTACGGGGTGAGGTCGTCGGGCGACTCGCGAGTGGCTCCGAGCGGGTCGTCCGCCAGCATGGCGACGATGGCGGGCAGGTCCTTCTCGGTGGCGGGGCGGATCATCGCTTCGTCGGGATCGGTCATGGAGACGTTCCTTTCTCGGCCCGCCGCTCTCAGCCCGCTGCCACGGTGAGCGGGGCCCAGCGCCGGGTCCAGTCGCCGGGCAGTCCCGGGATGTCGCGGGTCATGACGGCGTTGAACGCCACGGAGCCGAGGCCGCGGTCCTTGAGCCAGGAGAGGAGTTCCTCGTGGCGTACGTCGATGTCGGTCCGCAGCGGCCGGTCGGTGGCGGCGGCGAGTGCGGTGACGAGCGCCTGGGCACCGGCCGTGTCACGCGCGATCAGCGGCCCGATCACATGGGTCTCCATGTTGGGCCAGATCGCGGCATAGCCGACGAGCTCGCCCCGGCCGTCCTCGGCGACCAGCAGCCGGTCCGCGAAGGCGGGAAGCCGCGTGATCATGTGCGTCCGGTCCGTGCCGAAGACTTCCGTGTCCAGCCGGACGATCCGCGGGATGTCCTCGCCGTTCGCCGGCCGGACCGCCACGGGGCCGGCCTCGGGCGCCGGGTCCGAGAGCTCCCGGCGGAAGGTGCCCCGGAGCATCTCCGCACGGCCGGTGGTGTCGAAGCCGAGCTCCTCGTAGAGGGGGCGGCCGTAGGGAGTGGCGTGGAGGGTGAGCGGGACGCCCTTGAGCAGGTCGTCGCAGACGTACGTCATCAGCCGGCGACCCAGGCCGCGGCGGGCGTAGCGCTCGGCGACGAGGACCATCCCGATGGCGGCCAGCTCCGGGCCGGCGTGGGTGTGCCCGTACGAGGTGACGACGCAGGCGGCCGCGAGCCCGTGGCCATCGGGGGCGTCGATGCCGTAGCCGTTGCCCGCGGCGAGAAGCAGCCCCCACTTGTGGTCCTCGCGCGGCCACCCGCGGTCTTCGGAAAGGTCAGCGCAACTGCGGAGATCATCCACGGTCAGCGCACGGATCGGCAGGTCGGTGAGGTGTGGTGGTGTCACGGGCCCAGACTGGATCATCAGCAGGGGGGCGTCCAGGGGATTTGGGGTCGATGTTTCACGTGAAACATCGAGAGGTCTCGCCCGGGGCTTCCGTTGGCGAGGTGGCTCGGGGGCGCCGAGCGGATGTTTCACGTGAAACATCCGCCGCATCCGCTTCGCCCTGCCGGGGATGCCTTCGGCGAAGTGAACGGGCTAGCCTCGTCTGCCATGACCCTCCTTCACCTCTTCGATCTCGACGGGACGCTGATGTACGGCTCGGCGGCGCCGGTCGAGATCTCCCGACAACTCGGCCTGAGCGCGGAGATCGCCGAGCTGGAGCGGGCGTTCGGTGCGCGGGAGATGGGGCCGCACGAGTTCTCGGTGGCGGCGCACGCGCTGTGGGCGGGGCTGACGCCCGGGCACGTCCGGGCGGCGTTCGAGGGAGCCCCGTGGCTGGCGGGGATCCGCGAGGTATGGCGGGAGATCAGGGAGCGCGGGGACTACTGCGCGGTGGTCTCGCTGTCGCCTTCGTTCTTCGTGGAACTGCTGCTGGAGTGGGGCGCGCATGCCGCACACGGCTCGGTCTTCCCGGAGGTGCCCTTCACCCGGCCGGTGGACGCAGCCGGGATCCTGACGCCCGAGGGCAAGGTCACGGTGGCGGACCGGCTCTGCGCGCAGTTCGGCGTGAGCCGGGCCGACTGCGTCGCGTACGCGGACTCGTCGACCGACGCGGTGCTCTTCGACGCCGTTTCGGTATCTGTCGCGGTCAACGCACGGCCGTACCTGGCGGAGCGGGCGACCCACGTCTACGAGGGCCGGGACCTGCGAGAGGCGTATCAGCTGGTCGGGGCGGCACGCCCGGAAGTCCAAGCATCTTAAGAGGAAAGCGGGTTCGAAACGCGGACTTTCCGGGTTTTCCCGCGAGTAGTTGGGGCGGCTGGCAGGCTCTGAGGCCCGGAACCACGGATTCGAAGGCCGTGGCGTGCTTACCGACCGAGATGTTCGAAGCGAGGCACCGCATGGACGCTCCGCCCACCAGATCGGCCAGACGGACGGCCCGGATACCGTCCGGGGGCGGTGCGGTCGAGCCCTCCCCGGACGCGGTGCTCATCCGCCGCACCCTTGAAGAGATCGCACCCATCGCCGACAGGGTGACTTCGTACTTCTACGCCCTGGTGTTCACCGGGCACCCGGAGGTGCGGGGCATGTTCCCGGCCGCCATGGACGCACAGCGAGACCGGCTGCTGAAGGCCCTGCTGACCGCCGCCGAACACATCGACGACCCGGACGTGCTCGTCCCGTACCTGCGCAGGCTGGGCACCGGGCACCGGAAGTACGGGACGATGGCCGGGCACTACCCGGTGGTCGGCGAGGCCCTCATCGGCGCGCTGTCCCGGTACGCGCAGCAGACCTGGGGGCCGGAGACGCAGGCCGCGTGGGTGCGGGCGTACACCGTGATGTCCCAGACCATGATCGACGCCGCGGCGGAGGACGAGGTGAAGAGCCCCGCGTGGTGGCACGCGGAGGTGGTCTCGCACGATCTGCGCACCCCGGACATCGCGGTGCTGACCGTTCGCCCCGACCAGCCGTACTCCTTCCTCGCGGGCCAGTACACGACCCTGGAGACCCCGTGGTGGCCCCGGGTGTGGCGGCACTACTCGTTCGCCTCGGCGCCGCGCGCCGACGGGCTGCTCTCCTTCCACGTCAAGGCCGTTCCGGCCGGCTGGGTCTCCAACGCGCTGGTGCGGCACGCCCGGCCCGGCGACGTACTGAGGATCGGGCCGCCGGCCGGGTCGATGGTGGTGGACCACAGCACCGACAACGGGATGCTGTGCCTGGGCGGCGGGACCGGCATCGCCCCGATCAAGGCGCTGATCGAGGACGTGGCGGAGCACGGCGAGCGCCGCCCTGTCGAGGTGTTCTTCGGGGCGCGCAGCGACGGCGACCTCTACGACAAGGACACCCTGCTGGGGTTGCAGCGCTCGCATCCCTGGCTGTCGGTGCGCCCGGTGGTCGGCGAGGGCCTCGCGGGCCAGCTGCCCCAGGCGGTCGGCGAACACGGGCCGTGGAGCTCGTACGACGCGTTCGTCTCGGGGCCGCCCGCGATGATCCGCAGCGGTGTGAGCGAGCTCAAGCGGATCGGGATCCCCGGCGACCGGATCCGCTTCGACGCGGTGGAGGAGCTGGTGGGCGCGGCGGGCTGAGGCCAAGGCTGCCTGCCGGGGCCCCGGGCCGAAGCGACCCGGGCCGAACAGACCGAAGACCGGTCCGGGATCAGCCCAGGTCGGGGGCGTGCATGGCGCGAACACCCTCGATGTTGCCGTCGAGGTAGTGACGCAGGGACAGCGGGACGAGATGCACGGCGGCGATGCCGACCCGGCTGAAGGGCACGCGGACGATCTCGTACTCGCCGGCGGGCTCGTCGACTTCGGGGCCGTGCCGCTGGCTGGGGTCCATGGACTCGAGGTGGCAGACGAAGAAGTGCTGCACCTTCACTCCGGTCACCCCACCGTCGGCGATGTGCTCGACGGTGTCGACGAAGCAGGGCACCACATCGGTGATCTTCGCGCCGAGTTCCTCGTGGAGCTCTCGGTGGAGGGCGTCGACGACGGTGGCGTCCGAAGGCTCCACTCCCCCGCCGGGGGTGAGCCAGTACGGATCGACGCCGGGCTTGGTGCGCTTGATGAGGATCAGGTCGCCACCGTCGAGCAGGATCGCGCGGGCGGTGCGTTTGACCACGGGTCGTTCGGTCATGGGAGAAGAGTGGCCCAGACGGCGGTGTCTGAAACGCGTGTCGGCGAAACGCGCCGCACACCGGAAGCGGAGGCTCACCAGTGGGCGGCGGCGCGCAGCAGCCGGTCGTGCGCACGGGCGAGGTGGGCGAGGGCGAGACTGCCGGTCCGTACGACGAGGAACCAGGTGCGCAGCGGCGGTACGGGTGGCTCCAGCAGGGCGACGATCTGCCCGCGGTCGAGGGCGTCCTGGCACAGATACCGAGGCAGGACGGCGAGTCCGGCTCCGGCCCGGACGCACTCCAGTACGGCCCGGAGGTCGGGGGCGACGACGGTGGCGGCATCGGGCCGGGTGCCGGGCCGGGTCTCGAAGACCGCGGCCCAGTAGCGGGCGACGAGCGGCAGCGTCTCGTGGACCTCGACGAGCGGAATGCCGTCGAGGGCGACCGGGCCGGCCTCGCGCAGCCGGTCCGGATCGATGAGGGCGGCCCAGTAGGGCGCGGCGACCAGCACGTGCTCCTCGTCGCACAGGGCGGTCGCGCTGAAGAGCCCGCCGCGCGGGCGGGCGGTGGTCACGACGAGGTCGTGGTGGCCGGCGGCGAGCCCGTCGAGGGTCTCCTCGGCTCCGGCCTGGAGCACGGTGCGCAGGGTGTGGCCCTGGCCGACGAGCGGTGCGAGGGCGGGCAGGACGCGCACGCACAGGAACTCGGGCGGACCGGCGAGGTGCAGGGTGCGTAACGCGCCGGCGGCTTCGCGTTCCGCCTCGGTTATCCGCAGCAGGGCGTCAAGGTGGGGAGCGGCCTTGTGGGCGAGTTCGTCGCCGACGGCGGTGGGGGTCACCCCGCGGGCCCTGCGGTGGAACAGGGGTCGGCCCAGTTGGCGTTCGAGGGTGCGGATCTGCGAGGTGACGGCGGGCTGCGACAGCCCGAGGAGCGCGGCGGCCCGGGTGAACGAGCCCGCCCGGTGCACGGCGACGAAGGTGCGCAACAGGGCCAGGTCCATGAAGGCCCCTCTCGGTGGGGGCCTTCAACTATAAATATGCCGATAGGCCCCTGTCGTTACCGTGATTGGACTCTGACGCTGAGTCAACTAGCCTTGTGCGCGTGGTTCTTCGCGCGCGGAACCCGGAGCGGTCCGAGCCACTAGGGGGGAGGCTCGGACCGCTCTCGTTCCGGCTGCTCAGACGCCCGTGCCCGCCGAGTCGAGGGCCCGCAGCACGTCCGCGACCAGGTCATCGGTGTCCTCGGCCCCTGCGGACAGCCGGATGAACCCCTCCGGCACGGGATCACCGCCCCACCGTCCGCGCCGCTCCGCGGTGGACCGTACGCCGCCGAAGCTGGTGGCGTCTTCCACCAGGCGCAGGGCGGCCATGAACCGTTCGGCGTGCGCGCGGTCCGGCAGGGTGAAGGAGACGACGGAGCCGAACCCCCGCATCTGCCGGGCGGCCGTCTTGTGCGACGGGTCCGCGGGCAGCCCGGGGTAGCGCAGCCCGGTGACGTCCGTACGGGCTGCCAGCGCCTCGGCGACGGCCAGCGCGTTGGCCCACTGGCGCTGGGCACGCAGTTGGATGGTGGCCAGGGAGCGGTGGGCTAGCCAGGCCTCCATCGGGCCCGGGATCGCGCCGACGATCTTGCGCCAGCGCCGGACGGTGGCGGCGAGTTCCGGGTCGCGGCAGACGACGTAGCCCAGCAGGAGGTCGCCGTGGCCGGTGAGCCCCTTGGTGCCGCTGGCGACGGAGAAGTCCGCGCCCAGTTCCAGGGGCCGCTGTCCGAGCGGGGTGGCGAGGGTGTTGTCGACGGCGACGAGGGTGCCGCCCGTATGGGCGGCCTCGACCAGGCGGCGGATGTCGCACACGTCGAGTCCGGGATTGGAGGGGGTCTCGATCCACAGCAGCCGGGCTCCGTCGAGAACGGCGAGCTGCGCGTCGTCGCCGGTCGGGGCGGTGCGGACGTGGATCCCGTACGCCTCCAGCTGCTCGCGGACCAGTGGCAGTGCCTGGTAGCCGTCGTCGGGCAGGACGACGGTGTCGCCGGTGCGGGCCTGGGAGAGCAGGACGGCGGAGACCGCGGCCATGCCGGAGGCGAAGACGACGGTGTCCACGCCGTCCTGGCCGGGTGCTTCGAGTTCCCCGATGGCCCGCTCCAGCAGGGTCCAGGTGGGGTTGGTGTCGCGGCCGTACGTGTACGGGCCCGCCACATCGCCGGGGAGGTGGAAGTGGGCGGCGAAGACGGGTCCGGGCAGGGGCGGTTCGTTCTTGACGGGCTCGGGCAGCCCGGCGCGCACGGCCCGGGTGCCGTCGCCGATCCCGTCCGCAGCGGCTCCGGCCGCCGCTCCTGCTCCTGCTCCGGCCGCCGTCGGTTCGTCGGCGTGGTCGGTCATGCGGTGTGCTCCTTCACTGCCTCGCGTACGGCGTCCAACAGGCCCTCGCTCGCCGCCTCGACGAGTTCCAGGCACTGCTCGAATCCGTCGAGGGAGCCGTAGTAGGGATCCGGTACGTCGGTCTCCGCGGACGTCGCCGCCGGGTCGTAGGAACGCAGCAGCCGTACCTTGGCGGCGTCCTCGGGAGTGGGTGCGAGCGTCCGCAGGTCATGCAGGTGACCGGCGTCGAGCGCGATGACGAGGTCGAGGCCGGCGAACCAGGAGGCCCGGAACCGCCGGGCCCGGTGGCTCTGCTCGTACCCGGCGGCCTCCAGGACGGTGACGGTGCGCGGATCCGCGCCGTCCCCCTCGTGCCAGCCGCCGGTGCCGGCGCTGTCCACCTCGACCAGGGCGTCGAGCCCGGCCTCGGCGACGCGGGCGCGGAAGACGGACTCGGCCATGGGGGAACGGCAGATGTTGCCCGTGCAGACGAAGCAGACGCGGTACATGGCGGTCAGCTCAGTCCTTGTCGGGCAGGGCCATGTTCACGGCCCAGGAGACGACGGAGATGATCAGGCCGCCGATCAGCGCGGTCCAGAAATTGTCGACGTGGAAGCTCAGGTCGAGCTGCTTGGACAGCCAGGAGGTCAGCATCAGCATCAGGGCGTTCACGACGAGGGTGAACAGTCCGAGGGTGAGGACGAACAACGGCAGTGACAGGAGCTTCACCACGGGCTTGACGATGAGGTTGACCAGGCCGAAGACCAGCGCGACGAGGATCAGTGAAAGGGTCCGGTGGCCCAGGGAACTGTTGTCGTCGAGCGTGATGCCGGCGAGCAGCCAGATGGCGACGGCCAGGGCCGCCGCGTTCGCAAGCGTCTTGACTACGAAATTTGTCATGTGTCTGATCGTGGCAGAGAAGATCCCGGTGGGACATCAGCAGATCAGCGGATGCCAGGGAACGTGAGAGAGCAAGGGGCACAACGACGATGAAGGCCTTCCGGCTGGACGAGCTCGAGGCGGAGCGGCTCGCGAACGACGGCGCCTATCTGCAGTTCCTGCGCGAGCGGAACATGTCGGTCGGGTTGTACGCCCTCAACGCCGGCCAGAGCGACCCGCAGCAGCCGCACCGCCAGGACGAGGTGTACTTCGTGGTGAGCGGCCGGGCTTCGGTCACGGTCGGGGAGGAGACGACGACGGTGGCGCGCGGCAGCGTCGTCTACGTGCCCGCCGGGGTGGTGCACAAGTTCCACCACATCACCGAGGACCTGCGCGTATTGGTGGTGTTCTCCCCGCCGGAGGCCTAGCCTGGCGCGCCCCGACCAGGGTCGGACCCCCTGATTCCCCTAGGGGGCGGATCAGGGGAGTCCGGGGGCTCGCGGGCCCCCGGGAGGTTGGGCGGCCTCCTAGCATCGAGAGCAGGAAGTCACGGCTCAGGAAGCTCAGGAAGAGGTTGAGGACATGGACGGCATCCGAGAGACATTCGCAGGCATGCCCTGGTGGGTTAAGTGGGTCGCGATCCCGCTTCTGGTGCTCTTCGTCTTCGGCGGTGTCATCACGAGCATCCTCGGCGCCCTGATCTCGTTCGTCTTCAAGCTGCTGCTCTTCGTCGGCCTCGTCGGCGGCCTGGTCTTCATCGTGAAGAAGTTCACCGGCAGCGGTACGAAGTCCTCTTCCCGCGACTGGTAGGTCTCCGGACCCCGGGTCAATCCCGGGGATTAACCCGGGCGGGGGAACGTGAGGTGGCAAACCGCCCACACCGCGGGAATCGGCGGATAGAGTGGCAATCTGTGCCGTTCCCTGGGTATCGGACGCCGGTTGTGCCGCCCTGACCTGCGGTTTTCTCCAGAGCTGGCCGAGTGCGACCCCCAGGAGTCGCGGCGCGTGCGGGGGCGGCCCCCGCAGGGCGGGCCCTCCCCAGGCCCGCCGCCACGCCTGGGGGTGAGCTTTGTCTTCGGTTCACAATGCCGGTGTGCCGACGCTGATCGGTTCGGTGCAGCGCGCGTTGAGGCTGCTCGAAGCAGCGGGTTCCCATAGCGAGGGAGCTCCGGCGAAACAACTGGCGCGCGAGGCCGGGCTCCCGCTCCCTACCGCGTACCACCTGCTGCGCACCCTCACCCACGAGGGCTATCTGCGGCGCGAGAGCGGCGTGTTCGTGCTCGGTGCCGCCGCCGGGCGGCTGGCGGGCGGCGGGCTGCAGCAGAAACGTCGCAGCATGATCGTCGACTCCCTCGCGCACTTCCGCGACGCGGTCGGGGCCCCCGTCTACTTCGCGGTGTTCCGTGAGGGTGAGATCGAGCTCGTGGGTGTTTCGGACACCCCGGCCAGCCCCGCCGTCGAGGAGTGGGCCGATTTCCGCGCGACCGGCCATGCGCACGCCATCGGACAGTGCCTGCTGGCCCAGCTCGACGAGAAGACGCGCAGGGACTACTACGAGCGGCACCCGGTCGAGGCCGTCACCCAGTACACCGTCCGGGATCAGAGCGCCCTCGAACACCGCATCGGCTCCCTCGGACGCATGGAGCCGGTTACGGAGCGTCAGGAGTACGCGCTGGGCACGGTCTGTGCAGCCATCCCCATTACCGCGGGCGATACCGCCGCAACCATGGCGATTTCCCTCCCTTTGCACCAGGAGAAACGGTTGCTGTATGTGGTCGATCGACTACGGAGTGAAGTAGGCGCGCTGTTGAGTACCCTCTCGTTCTCTATCAGTATCTGAAAACTCACTCCTTGTGATCTGCATGAGCTTCCACCACCCTTGTCAAGAGGGCCCTGGGGGTTCATTCCTGGCCACTTCCACTACAGCGGGGTAGTCCATGCGCGAGTCGGTACAGGCAGAGGTCATGATGAGCTTCCTCGTTTCCGAGGAGCTCTCCTTCCGGATCCCGGTGGAACTCCGGTACGACACCCGTGACCCCTACGCAGTGCGCCTGACGTTCCACCTCCCCGGAGACGCCCCCGTGACCTGGGCATTCGGACGGGAGCTGCTCCTCGACGGCATCAACAAGCCGTGCGGCGACGGTGATGTGCACATCGCCCCCACCGATCCCGAGGACCTGTCCGACGTCCACATCCGGCTCCAGGTCGGCTGTGACCGGGCCCTGTTCCGCGCCGGCGCGGCGCCGCTCGTCGCGTTCCTCGACCGTACCGACCGGCTTGTTCCGCTCGGTCAGGAGCGCAACCTCGGCGACTTCGAGGACAACCTCGACGAAGCGCTGGACAGGATCCTTGCCGAGTCGCGCCAGAACGAGCAGAACGCGGGCTGAGCGGACCGTACACGCCGAGCGGACCGTACGCGCCGAGCCGCCCCGGGCCCCCGAGCCACCCGGGTCGCTCAGCGCTTGCGCCGCCGTCCCCGGCCTCCGCGGACCGGCCCCGAGGCCGCCGCTCCGGCCGGGGATCCCGGCCGGTCGGCAGAAACCACCAGCGCGGCCAGCGCCGTTGTCACCGGAACCGAGGCCACCAGGCCGATCGACCCGACGAGGGTCCGTACGATCTCCTCCGCGACCAGCTCGCTGTTGGCCACCGAACCCATGCTGCTGTTCGCGATCGAGAACAGCAGCAGAAGCGGAAGCGCCGCGCCCGCGTAGGCCAGGACCAGGGTGTTGACCACCGAAGCGATGTGGTCGCGACCGATCCGGATGGCCGCACGGTACAAGGAGCGGGACCCCATCGACGGGTCGGCCTGATGGAGTTCCCAGACTGCCGAGGTCTGGGTGACCGTCACGTCGTCCAGCACACCCAGGGATCCGATGATGATGCCCGCGAGCAGCAGGCCACTCATGTCGATCTCCGGGTAGAGCCCGTGGATCAGCCCGGTGTTGTCGTCGGTGTTGCCGCTGAGGAACGCCCAGTCGACGAACACCGAGCCCAGCAGCCCGATCAGCAGCAGCGAGACGAGCGTTCCCAGCACGGCGACGGAGGTACGGGCGCTCAGTCCGTGGCACATGTAGAGCGCGATGAGCATGATGGCGCTGGCGCCGACGACTGCGACGACCAGTGGGTTCGAGCCCTGGAGGATCGCCGGCAGGATGAAGAGGGTCAGCACGCCGAAGCTGACGACCAGCGCGATCAGCGCGAACAGGCCGCGCATCCGGCCGACGACGACCACCGCCACCGCGAAGATCGCGGCCAGCACCGCCAGGGGCAGCTTGCGGTTCACGTCGACCACGGAGTACTGGAGATCCCGTGGCGCGTCCGGCGCGTACGCGACGACCACCTCCTGGCCGTCTTCCAACTGCCGTGGTGCGCCCGGCTGGACGATCTCGAAGAACGTGCGGCCCTTGTCGGGTCCGGTGGTGACCTCGATGGTGGCCTTCTTGCACTCGCCGGTCTGCGCGGCCTTGGCCTCGCGCCCCTCCGGGGTGGAGACACTGCCGGTGGCCGGCACCTGCGAGGCGTTCACGGATTTGCAGTCGACCTGCTCGAGCGCGGTGACGAGGCCCTGCTGGGTCTGCCGGTCGAAGCCCACCCCGGAGCGCTCGTGGGCGGGCGCGCCGCCCGGCCAGAGCACCACCATGCCGACGAAGACGGCGACGGCGAACGGGATCAGGACCGCCGCGATGACCTTGCGCAGGTGCTTCGAGACGGGGGCCGCCGGTCCGTGGCCGTGGGAATGGCCGTGGGAGTGGCCCGGGGCCGGGCTCTGGTCCGGGCTCGGGTCCGGGCTCTGGGCATGCCCGTGGTCATGCCCGTGGCCCACGTGTGCGTGGTCGCTGTGACCCGTGGGCTCGGTGGGCTGGGTGGGAGGCTGCGGCGAGGACGTCACCGGCAGATCATCGCAAGAGTTGAGGGGGCCCACTGTTCAGCACGCCACAGATGACGCTAGCGTGGGGGCACCTTTGCACAACGCGGGAGCTCGGAGCACCGGGCTGAGAGGGCGCTGATCACCGTACGCGCAGCACACATGCGTACGGGAAGAGGCTGCGTCGACCGCCGAACCTGTTACCGGGTAATGCCGGCGTAGGGAGATCAGGTCTCATGACCATTCATGACGCACGCACGCCTGCCGTCAGCGAGGACGGCGACGGCCGGACCGAGCGCCAGCCGGGCTGGCACAAGGGCTACGTGGCGGGCTCCCGCCCCGACATCCGGGTGCCGGTCCGCCAGGTCCACCTCACCAACGGCAAGGACGTGACGCTCTACGACACGTCCGGGCCGTACACCGACCCGCAGATCGAAACCGACGTACGGCGCGGCCTGCCGCCGCTGCGCGAGAACTGGATCATCGGCCGCGGCGACACCGAGGAGTACGCGGGCCGCCCCGTGCGCCCCGAGGACGACGGCATCAAGCACACGTCGCCGCGCGGTGGCCTCAAGAACCTCGACGCGGTCTTTCCTGGCCGCCCGCGCCAGCCCCGCCGGGGCCGTGGCGGCGCCGCCGTCACGCAGCTCGCGTACGCCCGCCGCGGTGAGATCACACCGGAGATGGAGTACGTCGCGATCCGCGAGAACGTCTCCCCCGAGGTCGTCCGCGAGGAGATCGCCGCCGGCCGCGCGGTGCTTCCCGCGAACGTGAACCACCCGGAGATCGAGCCGATGATCATCGGCAAGCGGTTCCTGGTGAAGGTCAACGCCAACATCGGCAACTCCGCCGTCACCTCCTCCATCGAGGAGGAGGTCGACAAGATGACCTGGGCGACCAAGTGGGGCGCCGACACGGTCATGGACCTTTCGACCGGTCGCAACATCCACACCACGCGCGAGTGGGTGCTGCGCAACTCCCCGGTCCCGATCGGCACCGTGCCGCTGTACCAGGCGCTGGAGAAGGTCGACGGCCGCGCCGAGGACCTGACCTGGGAGATCTACAAGGACACGGTCATCGAGCAGGCCGAGCAGGGCGTCGACTACATGACGGTCCACGCCGGCGTGCTGCTGCCGTACGTGCCGCTGACCGCCCGCCGCAAGACCGGCATCGTTTCCCGCGGCGGCTCGATCATGGCCGCGTGGTGCCTTGCGCACCACAAGGAGAACTTCCTCTACACGAACTTCGAGGAGCTCTGCGAGATCCTCGCGACGTACGACGTCACCTACTCGCTGGGCGACGGCCTGCGCCCCGGCTCCATCGCGGACGCCAACGACGCGGCGCAGTTCGCTGAGCTGAAGACGCTGGGCGAGCTGAACACGATCGCCAAGCGGCACAACGTGCAGACCATGATCGAGGGCCCGGGCCACGTCCCGATGCACAAGATCAAGGAGAACATCGACCTCCAGCAGGAGATCTGCGAGGAGGCGCCGTTCTACACGCTCGGCCCGCTGACCACGGACGTCGCCCCGGCGTACGACCACATCACCTCCGGCATCGGCGCCGCGATGATCGCCTGGTGGGGCACCGCGATGCTCTGCTACGTCACGCCGAAGGAGCACCTGGGCCTGCCCAACCGCGACGACGTGAAGACGGGCGTCATCACGTACAAGATCGCTGCGCATGCGGCGGACCTGGCCAAGGGCCACCCGGGCGCCCAGGAGTGGGACGACGCCCTGTCGGACGCTCGGTTCGAGTTCCGCTGGGAGGACCAGTTCAACCTGGCCCTCGACCCGGACACCGCCCGCGAGTTCCACGACGAGACGCTCCCGGCCGAGCCGGCCAAGACCGCGCACTTCTGCTCCATGTGCGGTCCGAAGTTCTGCTCGATGAAGATCTCCCAGGACATCCGTCGTGAGCACGGTGGTGACCTGAAGGCCGATGAGATCGAGGCGGGCATGGCGGAGAAGTCCGCCGAGTTCGCGGCGAGCGGCAACCGGGTGTACCTCCCGCTGGCCGACTGACCCGCTCGTGGCGGCCGGCGCTGCTCTGGGGAGGATGAGGGGGCTTCCCAGGGCAGTGTCCCGGCGCGACGCGATGTTTCACGTGAAACAGGGACGGACGGCCCGCTGCGGGCCGGGCCGCGGCGTTACTGCGTGCCGCCGTCCGGGCTGCTGAAGTCCGGGCTGGTGAAGTCCGGCGGGGTGTAGCCGGGGCGGGGGCCCTGTGAAGGGGACCCCGGGCTGGTGAAGTCGGGCCGGGTGTATCCCAGGTTGGGGATGCGCCCGGCCTTCGGCGTGTGCGGGGACGGATACGCCGGCCCCGCCGGCGCCGCGCTCGGATCGGCCAGCGCGTCCCGCAGGAACGGCAGGATGCCCCGCTCCAGCAGGGCATGCCGCCAGGCCTCGCGGGCCCGCGCGACCTCGTCGGGTATCGCGTCGGCCGGGTCCTCGGCCACCACCTCGGTCGCCCGGTTGCGGACGGCCGTCACCAGCAGCCCGATCACCGCGAACAACAGCGAGACCACGGTCAGCGCGCCGAACAGCCAACCCGCCGTCAGCATCGTTTCGGCGAAGGCGGGTTCGGGTTCGACCGCCTTCAGGATGTAGCCCACGAGCAGGAAGATCAGCATGGCGGTGCCCGCCAGGACCGGTGCCAGCACCGCGACCACGGCACTGACGCCCGCGCCGTCCTCGCCCTCGCCCTGCTGCCCGGCACCCTGGTCCCCGGCCGAACCGGGGGTGGACAGGACCTCGTCGCGCCGCTCTCCGCGGATCTTCACGTAGTGGTCGTACTCGGCCGCGGCCGCGGCCGTCAGCAGCGCGCTGGCCCCGATGGCCATCGTGCGCAGCTGTTCGGCGTTCAGGCGCTCACCGAGGGCGGCGAGCTCGGGCCGTTCGTGCGCGGTGCGCAGCGCCTCGTCGAGGAGCCGATCGAACTCGGGTCGGTCTTCGGTCAGCAGGTGCGGAGCGCTGTTCATGTGCATCCCCCGATGCTCCGTGGGGACCGGTTTGCCCGCGTAGACCCGGGCGCCGGCACAAACGGAGGAGAGCCTGCTACGGATAGGGCGATGGTAGAGCGCCCATGCCACGCCGTGACAGGGGGTTTCCTGAAATTACCCCCGTTCTGATAACCCTCAGTCGTTCAACGGGAGTTGCACGACCAGCAGTTTGCCCGCCATCGTGACTCCGCCGTCCATCGCGATGGCGAGTCCCTCCGCGTACACGTGCGGGCCGTTCACGGCCTCCGGTCCGCGCGACTCGTCGCCGTCCTCGGTGCCCACCTCGCCCAGCAGGTACGGGATCGGGCTGTGTCCGTGCACGACGCGGCCGCCGCCGTAGGTGTCGAGGAGCTCGCGTACGGCCTGGGGGCCGGTCTCCTCGTCACGGAAGGCGAACCGCTTGGTGAACTTGCGGAACAGGTCCCAGGTGATGTCGGCGTCGTTGCGGTTGAGCAGCTCGTGGATCGTGTCGTTGACGTCCTCGATGGAGTCGCCGTAGTCGAGGTACGCGGTGGTGTCGGAGTGGAGCAGCAGGTGCCCGTCCTCCAGCACGGCCGCGTCCAGCCGCTGCATCCACTGCAGGTGTACGTCCTCCAGGCGCTCCATGTCGGTGCGCTGGCCGCCGTTGAGGAGCCAGGCGGCCTGGAAGGTGGCGGTGCCCGCGCCCGAGGCGACGGGGGTGTCGCCGAACCGCTTGGCGCCGATGAGCAGCAGCTCGTGGTTGCCCATGAGGGCCTTGCAGTAGCCGCCCGCGGCGGCGGCCTCGGCGGACAGCCGCATGACGAGGTCGATGACGCCGATGCCGTCGGGGCCGCGGTCGGTGAAGTCGCCGAGGAACCAGAGGCGGGCGTTGCCGGCCGACCAGCGGCGGTCGGCGTCGATGAGGCCCTGGGCCTGGAGTTCGTGGACGAGCTCGTCCAGATAGCCGTGCACGTCGCCGACCACGTACAGCGGTCCGGGGCCGGCGGCCGGGGACTCCTGGGGAACGTAGTGGACCTGGACGGTGTCGCCCGGCCCGCCGCGGCCGATGATCGGCAGGTCGCGGTGGGTGGGGGTGTAGCCCTCGTCGAGATCGTCCCCGTCGGCCGGGGCCGGTCCGCCCGCGGCGGGGTCCTGTCCCAGGGGCGGCTGCGGGGGCACGGAGGGCTGCGGGGGCACGGGCGGGTGAGGGGGCACGGGAGCGCCCTCCCCGTAGTACGCGGGGTACTCGCCGTACACCGGGGCCTCTTCGGGAAGCGCGCCGGGCACGCCGTACGGGACGGGCTCGGTGACCGGAACTCGGAAGTCCCGCAGCGTCTCCGTCCGCATCGCGGGTCCCTGACCGGCCCCCTGAGTCATCGACCCCTCCACCACCGTCGCGCTGCCGTACACCTGCGGACCCTCCTGGCCTCCTGAGCGGAGGGTCCGTGATGTCGTGCGCCCATCATAGGAATGCGGCTCGCGCTCTGTGACGCACCAGGGGTGGTGAATCCTGGGCGGAACCAGTAGTTCCTGCCACTTTCTCCCGAAATAGGTGTTGCGGAAATCCCCGGCGGGGCCGTCGGCCCCGCCGGTATCGCGCCGTGGCGGTCAGTCCTGGGCCGGAGAACGGGGCGGGCTGACGGTCGTACGGGGCTGCCTGCGCTGCGAGGAGGTACGGACGATCAGCTCGGTCGGGACCACCTGTTCGACCGGGCGGCCGGTGTCGACCCCCTCGATGGCGTCGATCAGCAGCTGTACGACGGCGGTGCCGATGCGGCGCGGTTTGAGGGAGAGCGTGGTGATGGGCGGCTCGGTGTTGGCGTACACGGTGGACTCGCTGCAGCAGACGAGCAGCAGGTCCTCGGGGACGCGCAGGCCGTAGCGCCGGGCGGCGGCCAGCAGATCGGTCCCGTTGGGGTCGAAGAGCCCGTAGACGGCGTCGGGCCGGTCGGGCCGGGCGAGCAGCCGGTCCGCGGCGACGGCGCCCGCGCACGGGTCGTGGGCGGGGTAGGACTCGTAGACGGGGTCCTGGCCGACGCGCTCGCACCAGTTGAGGTAGGCAGTCGTGGACAGCCGGGTGTAGGTGTCCGTGGTGGTGCCGGTCAGGAGCCCGATCCGGCGCGCGCCGGCGGCGGCGAGGTGGTCGAGCAGGTTGAGTACGGCGGCCTCGTGGTCGTTGTCGACCCAGGCGGTGACGGGGAGGGAGCCGGCCGGGCGGCCGTCGGAGACGACGGGGAGGCCTTGGCGGACCAGTTCGCTGACGACGGGATCGTGGTCGGAGGGGTCGATGACGACGGTGCCGTCGAGGGCCACGTTGGACCACACGTCGTGTCGGGAGGTGGCGGGGAGGATGACGAGGGCGTAGCCGCGGGCGAGCGCGGCGGAGGTGGCGGCCCTGGCCATCTCGGCGAAGTACGCGAATTCGGTGAAGGTGAAAGGTTCATCCCCGTACGTGGTCACGGTCAGGCCGATGAGGCCCGACTTGCCGGTACGGAGGGTGCGGGCCGCGGCGGAGGGCCGGTAGCCCAGCCGATCGGCGACCTCGCGAACGTGGCGGCGGGTGGCGTCCGGCAGCCGCCCCTTGCCATTGAGCGCGTCGGAGACGGTCGTGATCGAGACGCCCGCCGCGGCGGCCACGTCCCTGATGCCGGCCCGGCCCTGTCGGCCGGCGGCCCGCCGGGTGGTCTCGGTCCGGCTCACCTGATGCTTCCCTGCTGCTGTCATGGCGAGCCGATAGTAGGGCTCGTCGGGGTGGGTGGTCCGGGTGCATATGCACGCGTTGACAGGCACGATTCTGCATGGTTCGCCACCCCCAATGACCTTGGAATTGAAGGAATTTGAGCGCGGAGAGTGAGTGGGGCGTTTGTCGGCGGGTACGAGCATGCCAAAGCGGTGTGGTCTCGGGACGGTCTCAACTCACCTGTACGAGGGATGCGCGCCACGGCGTGGGCCACCGGCGTGCGCATATATGCGTGCGCTCCCCCGCAATCCTGGCGCCACCCATTTTCGGGAGAGCGGAATCCTCATAAGGTGAGCAGTATTGAGTCGACGGCGACGTCGTACGGGATGGTCGAGGAGGACCTGCGGTGAGCGAGAAGAGCCCGAAGCTGCGCGCCGAGCTGGACGGCATTCCCACCTACAAGCCCGGGAAGCCCGCTGCCGCGGGCGGGCCCGTCGCGTACAAGCTGTCCTCGAACGAGAACCCGTACCCGCCGCTGTCCGGGGTGCTGGAGACCGCGGTGGCGGCGGCCGGACAGTTCAACCGCTACCCCGACATGGCCTGCACGGGCCTGGTGAACGAGCTCGCCGAGCGCTTCGGGGTGCCGGTCGAGCACATCGCCACCGGCACGGGCTCCGTGGGTGTGGCCCAGTCGCTGATCCAGTCGACAGCCGGCCCGGGCGACGAGGTCATCTACGCCTGGCGGTCCTTCGAGGCTTACCCGATCATCACGCAGATCTCGGGTGCGAAGTCCGTGCAGGTCCCGCTGACCGACGGGGACGTGCACGACCTCGACGCGATGTTCGACGCGATCACCGAGCGGACCCGGCTGATCTTCGTCTGCAACCCCAACAACCCCACCGGCACCGCGGTGCGCCGTGCCGAGCTGGAGCGGTTCCTGGACCGGGTCCCCTCGGACATCCTGGTGGTGCTGGACGAGGCCTACCGCGAGTTCGTCCGCGACATCGAGGTGCCGGACGGCATCGAGCTCTACCGCAGCCGCCCGAACGTCTGCGTGCTGCGTACATTCTCCAAGGCGTACGGGCTGGCCGGCCTGCGCGTGGGCTTCGCGGTGGCGCACGAGCCGGTGGCGGCGGCGCTGCGCAAGACGGCGGTGCCGTTCGGTGTCAGCCAGCTCGCGCAGGACGCGGCGGTCGCCTCGCTGCGCGCCGAGGACGAGCTGATGGGCCGGGTCGGGGCGCTGGTGGGCGAGCGGGCCCGGGTCCACAAGACGCTGCTCGGCCAGGGCTGGACCGTGGTGCCGGACACGCAGGCGAACTTCGTGTGGATGCGCCTGGGGGAGCGGACCGCCGAGTTCGCGGCGGCCTGCGAGAAGGCCGGTGTGGTGGTCCGGCCCTTCGCGGGCGAGGGCCTGCGGGTCACGATCGGTGAACCCGAGGCGAACGACATCTTCCTGCACACGGCGGAGGCGTTCTTCAAGGAGATGTAGTTCTCGGGGGACTGCGCGAGCTCTGAGCGGCTACGCGAGTTCCACGCGGATCGGGTCGCCGTCGCGGACGGTGGACAGCAGGCGGGGGTCGCCCTCGAACGAGCCGAGCACATTGCACGGGCTCGCCAGGCGGCTCTCGCCTCCGCGCGAGATGGGCGTGGGGCCGTAGGGCAGCGCGAGTGCGTCGCCCTCGGTCCAGAATGCGACCGTGCCCGGGTCGACGACCTGCCGGGCGTCGTGTTCCAGCGCCACGGAGACGCCGGTGTCGAAGTAGACCTCCTCGCCCCAGGTATTGGCGGAGGCGGAGATCGGAAGGGCCTCGGCCAGCGCCTTGCTGGTCGGGGTCTCGTCAAGGGTTGCCGTGAGCTGGCCCGCGGGCCAGGAGATACGAATCCTCATGGGCGGCATTCAACAATCTGTTGAATGTATTGGCTAGGGGGACCCCCGCCTGAAACGCGCTGAAGCCGGTACGACATAATGCTTGTGAATGTGAACGCGTTCACAAGCGTGTCCTACTTCATCCCGTATGGGTGGGGCATGCCAGGCAAACTGCGGCAGTGACCACGGCGCACCGAAGGAGACGACGACGTGGACGTAGCTTTGGCGCCAGAGACGTTGGCGAGATGGCAGTTCGGCATCACCACCGTCTACCACTTCCTCTTCGTCCCGCTGACGATCTCGCTCGCCGCGCTCACGGCAGGCCTTCAGACCGCCTGGGTGCGTTCGGGGAAAGAGAAGTACCTCAGGGCCACCAAGTTCTGGGGCAAGCTTTTCTTGATCAATATCGCCATGGGTGTCGTCACCGGCATCGTGCAGGAGTTCCAGTTCGGCATGAACTGGTCCGACTACTCGCGCTTCGTCGGTGACATCTTCGGGGCGCCGCTGGCCTTCGAGGCGCTCATCGCCTTCTTCTTCGAGTCGACCTTCATCGGCCTGTGGATCTTCGGCTGGGACAAGCTGCCGAAGAAGATCCACCTGGCCTGCATCTGGATGGTCTCGATCGGCACCATCCTCTCCGCGTACTTCATCCTCGCGGCCAATTCCTGGATGCAGCACCCGGTCGGCTATCGGATCAACGAGGAGCGGGGCCGGGCCGAGCTCACTGATTTCTGGCTGGTCCTCACCCAGAACACCGCGCTGACCCAGTTCTTCCACACCATCACGGCGGCCTTCCTGGTCGGCGGCGCCTTCATGGTCGGCATCTCCGCCTTCCACCTGGCACGCAAGAGGCACATCCCCGTGATGCGGACCTCGCTGCGGCTCGGCCTGATCACGCTGATCATCGCCGGCATGGGCACCGCCATCAGCGGCGACCTGCTCGGCAAGGTGATGTTCAAGCAGCAGCCGATGAAGATGGCCGCCGCGGAGGCGCTCTGGGACGGCGAGGCACCCGCGCCCTTCTCCGTCTTCGCCTACGGAGACGTAGAAAAGGGCCACAACAAGGTCGCAATAGAGATCCCCGGCCTGCTGTCCTTCCTGGCCAACGACGACTTCACCTCCTTCGTCCCCGGCATCAACGACGTCAACAAGGCCGAACAGGAGAAGTTCGGGCCCGGCGACTACCGGCCCAACATCCCGGTCGCCTACTGGGGTTTCCGTTGGATGATCGGCTTCGGCATGGCCTCCCTCGGCGTCGGCGTACTGGGTCTCTGGCTCACCCGGAAGAAGTTCATGCTGCCTCCGGGGCTGCGCACCGGCGAGGACGAGGTCCCGCACCTGGTCCTCTTCAAGAAGGCGCTGAGCCCCCGGTTCACCACCTGGTACTGGATCGTCGCCCTCTGGACCATGGGCTTCCCGCTCATCGCCAACTCCTGGGGCTGGATCTTCACCGAGATGGGCCGCCAGCCCTGGGTGGTCTACGGAGTCCTGCGCACCCGCGACGCGGTCTCGCCCCACGTGTCCCAGGGCGAGGTGCTCACCTCGATGATCGGCTTCACGCTCCTGTACGCCGTGCTCGCGGTGATCGAAGTCCGGCTGCTCGTGAAGTACGTGAAGCTCGGTCCGCCCGAGCTGACCGAAGCCGACTTGAACCCGCCCACCAAGATCGGCGGGGACGACAAGAACCCCGACCGGCCGATGGCCTTCTCGTACTGAGGCTGAGGGGACCACACCATGCAACTCCATGACGTCTGGTTCGTGCTCATCGCCGTCCTGTGGACCGGCTACTTCTTCCTGGAGGGCTTCGACTTCGGAGTCGGCGTCCTGACCAAGCTGCTCGCCCGCGACCGCACCGAGAAGCGGGTCCTGATCAACACGATCGGGCCCGTGTGGGACGGCAACGAGGTCTGGCTGCTGACCGCGGGCGGTGCCACCTTCGCCGCCTTCCCCGAGTGGTACGCGACCCTCTTCTCCGGGTTCTACCTGCCGCTCCTGCTCATCCTGGTCTGCCTGATCATCCGCGGTGTCGCCTTCGAGTACCGGCACAAGCGGGACGAGGAGCGGTGGCAGACCAACTGGGAACACGCCATCTTCTGGACCTCGCTGATCCCCGCGTTCCTGTGGGGCGTGGCCTTCGCCAACATCGTGCGCGGAGTGAAGATCGACGAGCACATGGAGTACGTCGGCAGCCTCTTCGACCTGCTCAACGGCTACTCCCTGCTCGGCGGGCTCGTCACCCTCACGCTCTTCACCTTCCACGGAACGGTGTTCACCGCGCTCAAGACGGTCGGGGACATCCGGGAGCGCGCACGCACGCTGGCGACCCGGCTGGGCGTGCTCACCGCCGTACTGGCCCTCGTCTTCCTGATCTGGACGCAGGTCTCGCACGGTGACGGCAAGAGCCTGATCGCCATGGCCGTCGCGGTCCTCGCACTGGTCGGGGCCCTGGGCTTCAACCTGGCGGGCCGCGAGGGCTGGTCGTTCGCCCTGTCCGGGATCACCATCGCGGCCGCCGTCGCGATGCTCTTCCTGACGCTCTTCCCGAACGTGATGCCGTCCTCGCTGAACGAGGCCTGGAACCTGACGGTCACCAATGCCTCGTCCAGCCCGTACACCCTGAAGATCATGACCTGGTGCGCCGGAGTGGCCACGCCGCTCGTCCTGCTCTACCAGGGCTGGACGTACTGGGTGTTCCGCAAGCGGATCGGTACGCAGCACATCGTCGATGCGCACTGATCCCTGACCCTGCTTCCTGACCCTGCTCTGGGAGATGTTTCACGTGAAACCGATCGACCCGCGCCTGCTTCGGTACGCCCGCTCCACCCGCCTCTTCCTGGCGGCCGTGGTGGTCCTGGGACTTGCCGGGGCAGGGCTGGTCGTCGGTCAGGCGATGCTGATCGCCGAGATCGTGGTCGGCGCCTTCGAGCAGGGGCTGGACGGCGATGCACTGCGGACACCGCTGCTGCTGCTCGCGGCGGTCGCGCTGGGGCGGGGTCTGCTCGCCTGGCTCACGGAGCTGGCGGCCCACCGGGCCAGTGCGGCGGTCAAATCGCAGCTGCGGGGCCGGCTGCTGGACCGGGCCGCGGATCTGGGGCCCGGCTGGCTGAGCGGGCAGCGCACCGGGTCGCTGGTGGCGCTGGCCACCCGGGGCGTGGACGCCCTGGACGACTACTTCTCCCGCTACCTGCCCCAGCTGGGGCTCGCGGTGGTCGTCCCGGTGGCGGTCCTCGCCCGGATCGTCACCGAGGACTGGGTGTCGGCAGCCATCATCGTGGTCACGCTGCCGCTCATTCCGCTGTTCATGGTGCTGATCGGCATGGCCACCCAGTCCCGGATGGACCGCCAGTGGCGGCTGCTGTCCCGGCTGTCGGGGCACTTCCTGGACGTGGTGGCGGGACTGCCGACACTGAAGGTCTTCGGCCGGGCCAAGGCCCAGGCCGAGTCGATCCGCAAGATCACCGACGACTACCGCCAGGCGACGGTGCGGACGCTGCGCATCGCCTTCCTGTCCTCCTTCGCGCTGGAGCTGCTGGCGACGCTGTCGGTGGCGCTGGTCGCCGTGACCATCGGCATGCGGCTGGTCCACGGGGAGCTCGACCTGTACACGGGGCTGGTCATCCTGATCCTGGCGCCCGAGGCGTATCTGCCGCTGCGCCAGGTCGGGGCGCAGTACCACGCGGCCGCCGAGGGGCTGGCGGCCGCGGAGGAGATCTTCGAGGTGCTCCAGACCCCCCTAGCCGCCTCCGGCGGAGTGGCCCCGGTGCCGGCTGCGGGGCTGCGGATCGAGTTCGACGCGGTCGCGGTCCGCTACGAGGGCCGGGGCGAGGACTCGCCGGGACCGGTGTCGCTGGCGGTCGGACCCGGGGAGTGCGTCGCGCTCACCGGACCGAGCGGGGCGGGCAAGTCCACGCTGCTCCAGGTACTGCTCGGCTTCGTCGAGCCGACCGCGGGGCAGGTGCGGATCGGGGGTGTGGACCTCGCCTCGCTCTCCCTCGAACAGTGGCGGGAGCGGATCGCGTGGGTGCCACAGCGGCCGCACCTGTTCGCCGGGACGATCGCGCAGAACGTACGGCTGGCACGGCCGGACGCGTCCGCGGACGCGGTGGCCGAGGCACTGAAGGACGCCGGGGCATGGGAGTTCGTGGCCGCGCTGCCGCGCGGTGTCGACACGGAGCTCGGGGAAGGCGGGGTAGGGCTGTCCGCCGGCCAGCGCCAGCGGCTGGCACTGGCGCGGGCGTTCCTCGCGGACCGGCCGGTGCTGCTGCTGGACGAGCCGACCGCCGCTCTCGACGGTGCGACCGAGGCGGCCGTGGTGGACGCCGTACGACGCCTCGCGGTGGGACGGACCGTGCTGCTGGTCGTCCACCGGCCGGCGCTCCTGGCCGTGGCCGACCGGGTGGTGCGGGTCGGCGCGTCGGGAGTCCTGCCGAGTGGGGAGGACGTCCTGCCGACGCCGTCCGGTGTCCGGCCCGGGAGCGCCGTCCTGCCCGGGAGGGCCACGGCCGAGGGCTCCGACGGCCTCGGCGGGGAGCGCAACGGGCCGTCCGGCCCCGGGGAATGGATCCTCGGCAATGCCCCCGAGAGGGCGGCCAAGGGCGGCGGCGCCGACTCGGGCGGGGGAGATCCGCTGCGGCGGGTGCGGGCGGTGGCCAAGGCGTGGCAGGGGCGGTTCCGGCTCGGCCTGCTGCTCGGGGCACTGGCCGTCGGGTGCAGCGTGGGGCTGATGGCCGTCTCCGGATGGCTCATCTCGCGGGCCTCGGAGCAGCCGCCCGTGCTCTACCTGATGGTGGCCGTCACGGCCACCCGGACCTTCGGGATCGGGCGCGCCGTCTTCCGGTACGCGGAGCGGCTGGTCTCCCACGACGCCGTGCTGCGGATGCTCGCCGACCTGCGGGTGTCGGTGTTCCGCCGGCTGGAGCGCATCGCGCCCGCCGGGCTGCGCGAGCAGCGGCGCGGAGACCTGCTGGCCCGCCTGGTGGCCGACGCCGACTCCCTCCAGGACTACTGGCTGCGCTGGCTGCTGCCGGTCGGCACCGCGGTACTCGTCGGCACCGGCTCGGTCGCCTTCACCGCCTGGCTGCTGCCCGGGGCGGGAGCCGCTCTCGCGGTCGGGCTGCTCGCGGCCGGGGTCGGGGTGCCGCTGGTCAGCGGAGCCTGCGCCCGGCGTGCGGAGCGGCGGCTGGCGCCGGCCCGGGGAGAACTCGCCACCCGGGTGGCCGATCTGCTGACCGGGACCGCCGAGCTGACGGTCGCCGGCGCGCTGGCCGGGCGGAAGGGCGCCGCGAAGGAGAGCGACCGGACGCTGACCGGCATCTCCGCGCGGGGAGCCGCCGCGACCGGGCTCGGGAGCGGGCTCACCGCCCTCGTGTGCGGGCTGACCGTGGTGGTCGCCGCGGCCCTGGCCGCCGACGCCGTGCACGACGGACGGCTGTCCGGGGTGGCCATGGCCGTGGCCGTGCTGACCCCGCTCGCCGCCTTCGAGGCCGTCAACGGGCTGGCGCAGGCCGTCCAGTACCGCCAGCGGGTGCGCCGCAGCGCCGAGCGGATCTACGAGGTCATCGACGCGCCCGTCCCGGTCGCCGAGCCGGAGCGGCCGGCCGCGGTACCGGCCTCCCCGTTCCCGCTGCGGCTGACCGGGCTCGCCGCCCGGCATCCCGGGCAGGAGCAGGACGCGCTGCGCGGGCTGGACCTCACCCTGGAGGCCGGCCGGCGGATCGCCGTCGTCGGCCCCTCGGGTGCGGGCAAGACCTCGCTGGCGCAGGTCCTGCTGCGGTTCCTGGAACCGCACGAAGGTACGTACACCCTGGGCGGCACCGACGCGCGCACCCTCGACAGCGACGAGGTCCGCCGGATGGTGGGCCTGTGCGCGCAGGACGCGCACCTCTTCGACAGCTCGGTACGGGAGAACCTGCGGCTGGCCCGGACCGGCGCGAGCGAGGAGCAGCTGCGGGAGGCCCTGGCGGCGGCGCGGCTGCTGGAGTGGGCCGAGGGCCTCCCGGACGGGCTGGACACCCTGGTCGGCGAGCACGGCGAGCGGATCTCCGGAGGCCAGCGCCAGCGGCTGGCCCTGGCCAGGGCGCTGCTCGCGGACTTCCCCGTCCTCGTACTCGATGAGCCGGCCGAGCACCTGGACCTGGCCACCGCGGACGCCCTGACCGCGGATCTGCTCGCCGCGACCGAGGGCCGCACCACCGTGCTGATCACGCACCGGCTGGCCGGCCTGGAGGCGGTCGACGAAGTGCTCGTACTGGAGCGCGGAGCGGTCGTACAGCGTGGCTCGTACGCCGAGCTGGCCGTAGCCGAGGGCCCGTTGCGCAGCCTGCTGGAGCAGGAGCGGTCGGCCGACGGCGCCCTGGCCGACTTTCCCCGGTAAAAGGGACTAACTAATCTCAAGGGCATGTCAGTGCAGGAGTCGCAGGAACCGCCGGAGTCGCCCCCCGGAACTCCGGACCCGCTGGAGGCGGCCACGCAGGCCACCCGGAGTCTGCAGGGCCTCTCCACCGAGCTCACCGCCCGGGTGCCACAACTGCTGGAGGCCATGCGATCCGTGGGCACCGGCCTCGAACTGCACTCCACCCTCGACCGCATCTGTGAGACGGCGGCCGAGCTCGCGGACGCCCGGTACGCGGCGATCGGGGTCGTCGACACCGAGGGCCGCGGGCTGTCGGACTTCGTCACCTTCGGCATCGACGCCGAGACGGCCCGGAAGATCGGGCACCGGCCGGACGGGAAGCGGGGCCTGCTCGGCGCGCTGATCTCCCATCCCGACACGGTGCAGCTCGCCGATCTCACGAAGGACCCGCGCTCGGCCGGGTTCCCGCCGCACCACCCGCCCATGAAGACCTTCCTCGGCGTCCCGATCCGGGTGCAGGGGGAGATCTTCGGCAATCTGTACCTCGCCGAGAAGAACGGCGGCGGCCGGTTCAACGACTACGACATCCACATGGTCCGGGTGCTGGCCACCGAGGCGGGCATCGCCATCGGCAACGCCCGGCTGTACGAGGCCGCCACCCAGCGGGAGCGGTGGATCGACGGTTCGGTGGCCGTCACGACCGCCCTGCTGTCGGGCGGGGACGCGGACGACGCCCTCTCGGTGGTGGCCGAGCAGGCCCGCCACCTGGCGGATTCCGCCGCCGGGATCGTGCTTCTGCCGGCCGAGGAGGGCGGCATGGAGATCGTCGCCGTCTCCGCCGAGAGCGCGGCCACCTCACTCGGCCTGGTGATCCCGGCCGAGAGCCCGGTGGTGGCGAAGCTGCTCGAAGGCGAGCCGGTCTTCGTGGAGGACGCTGCCAGCGACCCCCGCATGATCAGCCGGCTGACCAGCCAGTACGGGCCCTGCATGATGCTGCCGCTGCACAGCGGCGGACGCGTGCTGGGCGCGCTCGTCACCCCGCGGGGCCGTGGCAAGAGGCCGTTCAGCGAGGCCGAGCGGACGCTGGCCACCCAGTTCGCCTCCCAGGCGGCGCTCGCGCTGATGATGGCCGAGGCGCAGCGCGACCGCGAGCGGCTCGCGGTGTTCGAGGACCGCGACCGGATCGCCCGCGACCTGCACGACCTGGTCATCCAGCGGCTGTTCGCCACCGGGATGATGCTGGAGGGCGCCCAGCGGCGCTCCGTCGTCCCCGAGGTCGTCGACGGAGTCGGCAAGGCCGTGGACGAGCTGGACGTGACGATCCAGGAGATCCGTACCGCGATCTTCGCGCTCCAGCAGGGACCGGCCGAGGCCCCGTCGGGGCTGCGCACCCGGGTCCTGCGGGAGATCAACATGGCCGCGGTGCCGCTGGGCTTCAAGCCGGCGCACCGGTTCCTCGGGCCGATCGACGCGGTGGTCGGCGAGCTGGTGGGCAAGAACCTGATCGCGGCGCTGCGCGAGGCCCTGTCGAACGCCTTCCGGCACGCGGAGGCGTCCCGGATCGAGGTGGTCGTGGACTGCACCGGCACGCTGGCCGACGGGAGGCCCGGGGTGCGGCTGGAGGTCGCCGACGACGGGGTGGGCATCCCCGAGGGCGGCCGGCGCAGCGGGCTGCGGAATCTGCGCCGGCGGGCGGAGTCGCTGGGCGGGTCGAGCTGGTACGGCCCCGGCATCGGGGAGGACGGCACCGGGACCACCCTGGTGTGGGAGGCCCCGCTCTGAGGGCTCGCTCTGAGGGCCTGCTCTGAGGCCCCGCTCCGAGGTCCTGCTCTGAGGCCCCGGCGCTCGTCCCGGCGCTCGTCCTAGCGCTGCTGCGCGGCGCGATCCGCGAGGATGCGCTCGATGACGACGGCGACGCCGTCCTCGTTGTTGGCGACCGTACGGCCGGAGGCGGCCGCGATCACGTCCGGGTGGGCGTTGCCCATCGCGTACGAGGTGCCCGCCCAGCGGAGCATCTCCACGTCGTTCGGCATGTCCCCGAAGGCGACGACCTCGGCCGGTGAGATACCGCGCTCGGCGCAGCACAGCTCCAGGGTGCTGGCCTTGGAGACCCCCAGTCCGCTGATCTCCAGCAGAGCGGTCGGGCTGGAGCGGGTGATCGACGCGTAGGCACCGGCGGCGGAGCGGGCGAGCGCCAGGAACTCGTCCGGGGCGAGCTCGGCATGGTGCGCGAGGAGCTTGAGGACGGGAGCGGAGGTGTCGTCCGCCTCCTCCTCCAGCAGCTTCTCGGCGGTGGCCACATGGGCACCCGGGTCCTGGAAGAAGGGCGGGTACAGCGGTTCGTAGTTGATGCCGGTGGTCATCTCGACCGCGAAGGAGGTGCCCGGCACGGCGGCGCGCAGTGTCTCCACGACCGTCAGCGCCGTGGCCCGCGGCAGTGCGCGGACCTCCACGAACTCCCGGCCGGCGTGGAGATCGACCACCGCGGCCCCGTTCGCGCAGATCGCCAGGCCGTGGCCGTGGACGTGGTCGCTGACCACGTCCATCCAGCGGGCGGGGCGGCCGGTCACGAAGAAGACCTCGATCCCGGCCTCCTCGGCAGCGGCGAGCGCGGCGACCGTGCGGAGCGAGACGGATTTGTCGTCGCGGAGCAGGGTGCCGTCGAGGTCGGTGGCGATGAGCCGGGGAGTGGGGGTTGGCCCGTCCGGGCGCTGGGGAGCCGAGGTCACGGATCCATCTTCACCCATGACCTTGCGACAGCCGACCAGAGCGGGCCGGGCTCCTGCGCCGGATGGCGATGTTTCTCCCCCGGCTGCTGCCGGGCGGGCGCCCACGGTGAACCGGGGACGGGCGATGTTTCACGTGAAACATGAGCGGGGCCGTAGGCTCGAACGCATGAGTCTGCGTCTGAGCACTGTGATCCTCCCGGTACGCCCGTGGCGTGAGGGCGGCCGTGACCAGTGGGTGCGAGCCGAGCGGCTCGGGTTCCACACCGCGTACACCTACGACCACCTGACCTGGCGGTCCTTCCGCGACCGGCCGTGGTTTGGCGCGATCCCGACCCTGACCGCGGCGGCCGCCGCCACCGAGAAGATGCGTCTGGGCACGCTCGTCACCTCGCCAAACTTCCGGCACCCGGTGACGCTGGCCAAGGAGCTGATGTCGTTGGACGACATCTCCGGCGGCCGTTTCACCCTCGGCATCGGCGCCGGTGGCAACGGGTTCGATGCCTCCGCCCTGGGACAGGAGCCGTGGACCCCGCGTGAGCGCGCGGACCGCTTCGCGGAGTTCGTACCGCTGCTGGACCGGCTGCTCACCGAGGCCGCGGTCAGCGAACGCGGCACGTTCTACTCCGCCGACGAGGCCCGCAACCTCCCCGGCTGTGTGCAGCAGCCGCGGCTGCCCTTCGCCGTCGCCGGGAACGGACCGCGGGGCATGAAGCTCGCCGCCGCCCACGGCCAGGCCTGGGTGACCACCGGCGAACCGAAGCTCTTCGAAGAGGGCACCCCCGAACAGTCGGTGGAGGCCATCCGCGGCCAGCTGGCCCGGCTCGAGAAGGCATGCGCGGAGATCGGCCGGGCGTCCGAGCCGATGGAGAAGATCCTGCTGACCGGCTTCACCCCGGACCGCAACACGATGCTCGACTCCGTCGACGCGTTCGTCGACTTCGCCGGCCGCCACCAGGCGCTCGGCATCACCGAGATCGTGATCCACGCGCCGATCCCGGACTCCGAGTTCGCGGCCGACGAGAACGTCTTCGAGAAGATCGCCACTGAGGGCCTGGCCCAGCTGGACAGCTGAAACGGAGAGGATGCCCCCGTCGCCGCCGGGCGACGGGGGCATCGCACTCAGGACCGCAGGCTGTCGAGGGCGGACTGGGCGCGCTCCAGCAGATCCTCCGGGACCTCCTCGGGCATGGCCCGGAATTCCTCGATCAGTGCCGAGAGGCGAGCGGCTCCCGCCTCATCGCGACCGATCTCCTGCTCGGTCCAGGCGGCGTACCGCACGCACTGGAGCCGGTCCCCCAGATGGTCCGGACCCAGTTCCGCGTACAGGTCTCCGGCCCGCGCGGTCAGCTCGATCTCCTCCAGCCGCAGCGCCTCGGTGTCCACCTCGGCGCGGTGGGAGCCCTCACCGCCCCCGCTGTCCTCGTCGCCGTCCTCGTCCCCGGTCTGCTCGTGCGAGGTGACCCGCCAGTCGAGCACCTGCGCCAGCTGCAGCCAGGTCTGGGCGAGCTCGGCCCGCAGCTGCGGGGCGGCCCGGCCCTCGCTCGTCTCCGTGCTCTCGGCCAGCGCGGTCTCCAGGACCCCGGCGGCCTGGTCCATCAGGTCCCGTGCCCGCGCCCACGCCGCCGCACCGGTGTCTGCGCGCGGAGCCATCCAGGCCAGGGAACGCAGGATCCGCACCTCGGCGATCGGGGCATCCCCCGTCACCCGGTACAGCTCCAGGGACCGCTCGTACGCGGCGAGTGCCTCCTGGTCCAGGCGCGCGGCGGACAGCTGTTCCGCCGCCGCCTGCGCCAAGGCGGCCTGCGGGCGGGGATCCTCCCAGCCCTTGGCCACTTCCGCCGCCAGCAGGTACTGCTCCGCCGCCGCCCGGGAGTCGTTCAGCTGCCGCAGCAGATCGCCGAGGAACTCCCGTACGGAGACGGCCTGTCCCTCGCCGTGCTCCAGCAGATCGGGCAGCGTCGACTGCAACACCTCCGCCGCGTCGGCGTGCCGGTCCTCCCGCGCGTACGCCCGGGCCAGCACCAGCCTGGCCTGCGCCCCGCCATCGGCGGTCAGACCCGCCTGGTCGAACCAGTGCGCCGCGGTGAGGGCGTGCTCGGCCGCTTCCGCCGCCGCGTCCACCCGGCGCAGCAGGATGTCCGCGAGGGTGAGCCGTACGACGCCCTGCGTCTCGGCCTCCGTCACCTCCGCGGAGTGCTCCAACGCGGACCGCGCCGCCTCCTCGGCTTCCTCGGGCCGCTCCACCGACATCAGCACACCGGCCCGCAGCACCAGCGCGTCCACCGCCTGCCACGGCAGGCCCGCCGACACCGCCCGCGCCGCGGACGCGGCCAGCAGTGGCAGGGCCCGCTCGGGCTCGCCCTGCGACAGTGCGACGCGGCCCAGCATCTCCTCGGCCTCGGCCGCCAGATCGGGCAGAGCCTGCGCGTACGCGGCGACGAAGGCGCCGAGTTCGGCCGCCAGCTCGCCGTGCCCATGGTCCTGGCCGGGCTCGTGGAGGTGCTCGTGTTCGGGGCCGGCCTCCAGCGAGCGCAGGTACGACTCCACGCGGATCGACGACAGCTCCGCCAGCGCGATCCGGCGCCCGCGCAGCGGCTCGTCCGCGTCCAGCGCCTCGGCGGCCTTCAGGGCCACCGCCAGCAGCTCCCGGATCCGCCGCGGCTCGGCCCCGGACTGCGCCGCCGCGCTCGCCAGCCGTAGCTCCGCCAGCGCCGCGCGCTCCGCCTGGCCGAGGTCGCGGTAGCGGTCGCGGACCGCCTCCAGCAGCTCAGCCGCGTTCCCGGCCCCGCTGCGGGCCGCCGTCAGGGCCCGCTGGTCCGCCACATCGGCGGCGAGCAACGGGTCCACCTCGTCCTCCGGGCGCGCGTCCACCCGTACGCCGACCTCGGCCCAGAGCGCGTCCGCGGCCGGATGCCGCTGTTCCCGGGCCTGTCGGGCCCGCTCGACCAGCTCCTCGAAATCGGCCGCGGGCGGCGCGGGCACGACCGCGGCCGCCGGGGCGTTCACCATGGCGGCCGACCGCGGCAGCGCCGTGCTGCGCACCCCCAGCGGCAGTACACCGACCAGCGGCTCCCGCTCGATCCGGGCGAGGAAGCGGTCGGAGACCCGGGTGGTGCCGTTGCGGGCGTCGAAGCGCCGGGCGATCTCCAGGGAGCTCGCGCGCAGCACCTCGTACAGCTCGGAGACCGTGTGCGGGACACCGTCGTACGCGACGGCCGGGCTCTGGCCGTGGCCCAGCTCCGTCAGCCGGCGCAGCAGGACGAGGATGCCGCCGTGGAAGGCCATCTGGTCGTCGACGTTGACCAGCGGACTCATGTGGGCGGCGTGCTCGGAGAGGATCTCCAGGCCGCGCGACTCGTTGCCGCTCAGGGCGCAGAACTCGATGTGCTTGCCGATGGAGGGCAGCAGGCTCTCGTTGCCGCGGGCCATGCGGTAGCCGCGTACGTGGTGCGAACGGGCCTCGTCGAAGCGGCCCAGGCGCAGCAGCGGCAGCAGCGAGGTGGCGAGCAGCCGGTGGGGCTCCTCGGCGCAGGTCCGCTCGCCCGCCAGGACGGGCTGCCAGAGTTCCAGGGCCCGGGCGTCGTCCCCGCGCAGCACGGCGTACGCGCCCTGGCCGTTGAGCTCGCAGGCGTGGCAGTCGCTCATGTCGTCGCGGTCGGCGGCCAGCCAGGCTCGGTGGGCCCGCTCGGCCCGGTCGTCCTGGCCGATCGCGTCGGCGAGCCACAGCTCGGCCTCGCGGACCGGCCGCTCGCTGTAGCCGGCGATCCGGTAGCGGCGCTCCATCTCGTCCAGCCAGCCGACGGCGGATTCCAGCGGGATCTCGGGGGAATCGCTGATGGCCGTGGCCACCCACTTGAACTGCCAGAACAGCGAGTGGGCCTCCCACCGGTCGAAGGCGCCGGGGTCCTTGTCGTATTCCTGGAGCAGCCGGGCGAAGGGCACCAGCATCTTCGAGGACTCGGCGCTCCAGAGGTAGGCGTTGATCAGGTTGTCCAGGGCCGTGCGGAACAGGGCCCGGTCACCGATCGCCTCCGCCGCGCCCACGAGAGCCTCGGCGTGCGCGTTGCGTGCGGACCCGTTCGGGAAGTTCCTGTTCTCGAGCAGGCCCTTCTCGATCTCCTCGCGCGTCAGCATGGTCACTTCTGTCCCTCCGGGGAGTCGGTGGAGTGGGTCGCCCATTCCAGGAGCCCGAGGAAGGCCCGGTTGAGCAGCGTGGAGTCGGCGGGGCGCAGCGGCCGCTGGGACATCAGCAGCGCCTGCCCGTACAGCGACTCGACGGCCGTGCCGGTCAGGGCCTCGTCGGGCAGGGCCGAGATCCGGCGGATCAGCGGGTTGTTGTGGTTGAGCACCAGGCGGGCGCGCGGTGCGGAGCCCCGCAGGGCGCCGAGGATTCCGCTCCACAGGGAGTCGGCGCTGTCCAGCGCCGCCGTACGGTCGCGCTCCTGGCGGGCCTGGCGGTCGTCGAGGTAGAGCGCGGGGACGGAGACGGGCTGGAAGGCGCGCAGCACGACGTCGCAGCCCTGTGCCTCCAGCCGGGTGCGCGCCGTGGACAGGAAGGGCGCGAGGGCCAGTTCGGCGGAGGTGGGGACCGGGTCGAGCCGCTCGGTGACGGCTCCGGCGTCCAGCTCCGTGACCTTGAGGTCCGGCCGCACGGTGGGCAGCAGGGAGAGCAGGTCGGCGTCGTACGTGTATCCGGCGTTGATGACGCCGAGGCCGTGGGCCGCCGCGATGGGGGCGATCTGGCGGAACTCCTCCACGGTGCGCGTGAAGTGGATCTCGCTGTGGGCGGCCGTGAACTCCTGGAGGCTCATCGAGCCCTCGCTCGTCTCGAACGGCAGCCAGGGCAGCATCAGGCCGAGCAGTTCGGCGTCGTGCCGGGCCAGGGACTTCACCCCGAGGTGGTGGACGCTCAGGAAGGAGGCCAGGCGCTCCGGTTCGCTCGCGGCGAGTTCGGCGAGCCAGGCCCGGACCCGGGCGCCGAGGGCCTCGCGTACCGCGGACAGGGTCTCGTCGTCGTACAGGTTCTCGCGGGAAGCGGTGGGCCGCAGCGTGTCCGTGTCGATGACCGCGCGGACGAAGAACGCCCAGTCCGGCAGCAGGTTGTCGGCGTGGTCCGTGAGCAGCATGCCCTTGAGGTGGACGCGGTGTCCGGCCCGGTGGGCGGGGCTGGTCGGCTCGGGGAGGACGTACGCCACTCCGCGCACCCCGGCGACGGGCAGGTCGAGGTCGATGCTGTCGAGCGGGGTGAAGCCGAAGAGCTGCGCGCAGTGGCCGGCGAGCGCGACGCGGCGCGCGGCGGGGGTGGGGAAGGGACGGTCCCATACGGCGGGCCGGTCGGTGATGCCCCGCGGCTCGCCGCCTTCGCCGCCCCGGTCCTCGCCGACCTGGCCCTCGTCGCCCGCGCCCTCGTCGCCCGCGCCCTCGGTGAAGGTGATGTCGTACGGGAGCAGGGAGCCGTAGTCGCGGGCCAGTTGCTCGACCTTGGCCGGGACGGTCCACTCCTCCGCTCCCGGGCGGGCCCGCAGGATGACGGTGGTGCCGGGCTCCCGGCGGGCCTCGTCGGGCAGTTCGCGGACGGTGTACGAGCCGTCGTCCGTGGCCAGCCATTCGACGGGCGCGGCCTGGGGGTCGCGGGCGGAACGGGTGATGACGCGGATCTGGCGGGCCACGACGAAGCAGGCGAGCAGGCCGATGCCGAACTGGCCGAGGAACTCCCGGCGGGTGGTCTCCAGGCCGTGGTCACCGCCGCGCTTGGAGCTGCGGCCGATGGTGGCGAGGAGGGAGTGCGCCTCGGCGGCGGTCAGGCCGATGCCGCTGTCCTCGATGGTCACCCGGCCCGCGGACGCCGACAGGCGGATGCGGACCTCCGCCTCCGGGTCGAGTGCCTGGCGGGCGGTGACGGCGTCCACCGCGTTCTGCAGCAGCTCGCGGACGTAGACGCGCGGGCTGGAGTAGAGGTGGTGGGAGAGCAGGTCGACCAGGCCGCGCAGATCGACTTGGAAGCTGTTGGCGGACGGGTCGGAGTGGGCGGGGGAAGGGGATGCGGACGTCATGGGGCGTCACCTCGCGTGCTCGCATGGATGGTTCGGCGATCGCGAGGTACCCCCCTCACGGATCGGAGTGAGGAACAGAGTAGGGGGATGATCCGACAATCTCGTTCTGAATTCCCGCGCTAGGAGAAGCGCAGGAACTGCGGCGGTACGGCGTCCGCCAGCCACACCCCGTTGGCGCTGACGCGGAAGACGTGCCCGGCCGCGCGCATCGCTCCCGCGTCCACGGCGAGCACGACCGGCCGGCCGCGCCGCGCGCCCACGCGGGTGGCGGTCTCCCGGTCGGGAGACAGGTGCACGTGGTGGCGGGCCATGGGGCGCAGGCCCTCGGCGCGGATCGCCTCCAGGGCGGCGGCGACGGTGCCGTGGTAGAGGTACGCGGGCGGCTCGGCCTCCGGCAGGTCCAGGTCCACGGGAACCGTGTGGCCCTGGTTGGCGCGGATGCGCGTGCCGTCGACGGCGAACCGCTGCTTGTCGTTGGCGGCGACGACGTGGTCGAGCTCGGCGCGGCTGATGGGGAAGTGGTGGGCGGCGGCCGCGCGGAGAAGATCGTCGATCTCCACCCAACCCTGGGGATCGAGCACCAGTCCGATGCGTTCCGGCTGATGCCGCAGGTGTTTCGAGACGTATTTGGACACCTTCACGGTGCGTCTGTCGTCCATGAGCCCAGCTTGCCCGGTCGGACGGGGGTCGAGCAGGGATTTATCGGCGCTCCGCCGGATCGGTGCACCGTGGTCACCCTCTATCGCGTTTCCAAGATACGGAATACATTTTCCGCTGTAATGCTGCCCCCAAGGGGAGAACCCATGACAATCCACGCTTCCCTGCCGCGCCGTGCGGTCGCCGAGTTCGTCGGCACCGCCGGCCTTCTCGTGGTCGTGATCGGTTCCGGTATCCAAGCCGCCGGCCTCAGCCGCGACACCGGTGTCGCCCTCGTCGCCAACTCGCTCGCCTCGGCCATCGGCCTCGGCCTGATCATCACCCTCTTCGGGCCGCTGTCCGGAGCCCACCTCAACCCGGTCGTCACCCTTACCTCCTGGTGGGCGCGCCGGACCGGCGGCGAGGGGCTCGGCGGCCGGGAGGCCCTCGTCTACGCCGCCGCCCAGACCGCCGGCGCCATCGGCGGGGCCGTCCTCGCCGAGGTGATGTTCGGCCGCACCCCCGGCACCTTCTCCACGCAGGTCCGCGGCGGCGGCCACCTGCTCGTCGGCGAGATCGTCGCCACCGCCGGGCTCGTCCTCGTCATCCAGGGCCTGGAGCGCATCGGCCGTCCGAAGCTGATTCCTGCCGCGGTCGCCGCGTACATCGCCTCCGCGATCTGGTTCACCTCGTCCGGCTCCTTCGCCAACCCGGCGGGCACCATCGGGCGCGCCTTCAGCGACTCCTTCACCGGGATCGCCCCGCAGTCGCTGCCCGGATTCGTCGCGGCCCAGGTGGTCGGCGGCGTGCTCGGCCTGGCCCTCGCCGCGCTCCTGTACGGCAGCACCCGGCGCGGTGCGCGGGAGGCGCCGGCCGGCACCGTCAGAGTCGCCGGCCCCGCCGGCGCCATCGGCGCCACCGGCCCCGTGAACCCCGTGTACGAGACCATCGGTTGAGCCGCCCGCACGGGCTTCCACAGAGCCGTCCACAGAGCCGTCCACAGAGTTGCCCACAGGCAACACCGACTTGTCCACAGCCGGTTGGGTCGGATTTGCGGCCAAACGAGTGATCCGCCCTGTGGACTACTGACCGGGTGCCGCCGGCCGTTACCCGCCGCCCCGGCGGGCCAGCTCGTTCATCGTCCGGGCCTGGAGCTCCCGCTCCGTCGCAGCCCGGACGAACTCCCCCACGTGCTCGGCGCCGACCAGTTCCTGCACCGCCCGTACGGTCTCCGCCGGCAGGGCCACCGGCGCGGGGCCCGAGGGCTGCGGGGATCCGGCCGCCCCCAGGTGGCTCTGCAGATGCCGGGTGGCGAACAGCCGCATCGCCCGCGCCAGCTCGGCGTCCACCGTCTGCTGGGCCAAGGGGCGCAGCCTCCGTACCATCGTCGCCGCCTCCGCCGCGTCCGCGTCCGTCGGCGGGACCTCTCCGAGGTAGCGGGCGAAGACGTGCTCGGTGGTGAACTCCAGGAACCGCGAGGCGATGTGCTCCACCTGCCCGCGCAGCTCCCGCAGGTGCCCGGTGATCGCCGACAGCGGCACCCCTGCCGCGTAGAGCTCGGCGGCCACGGCCAGTTCCTGCGGGGAGGGCACCAGGAACTCGTCCGGGCGCCCCGGGATCGCCTCCAGCACCCCCAGCTCGCACGCCTCGCCCACGGCGTCGTCGTCGGGACGGCCGCCGAACCGCTCGTTCAGCTCGGACCGGCTGATCCGGGCCGCCTCCTCGTCGGTCCACGGTCCGTGCACCTCGGCGACGAGCCCCAGCACCCCGCCGAGCCCGCGCCCGGCGTCCCAGGCCTCCAGCAGTTCCTTGATGGAGGCCAGGGTGTAGCCGCGGTCCAGCAGATCGGCGATCTGGCGCAGCCGCGCCAGATGCGTGTCCCGGTAGACGTTGGAGCGGCCGCGCCGCTCCGGCTTCGGCAGCAGCCCACGGTCCTGGTACGCCCTGATCGTGCGCACCGTCGCCCCGCTGTGGTGCGCGAGATCCTCGATCCGGTACTCGGCCACCGCCTGTTCTGACAATCCCGGCTCCCTACGACATGGCGGCTCGGCCGACCGCGGCCGCCGCGGACCGGGCGGCAGACGAAGCCGCGAGGTACTCGGCCGCCCTGCGCAGCGAGCCCTCCTGCGAGGGATGGTACGACCGCCGGAAGGAGCGGGATATGGCCGTGCGGGGCTCTGTCGCGCTCACAGCCGGGGCTCCAGTTTCGCGAGCCGTCGCAGGGCGCCCGGCGCGAACCGGGACATCCACAGCGCGCCCTTGGACTCCGGGGTCACCGGCACCACGGCTTCGTTGCGCACCACGGCCCGCAGGATCGCCTCGGCGACCTTCTCCGGAGGGAAGTTGCGCAGCCCGTACAGCCGCGAGGAGCGCTCCTGGCGGCGCTTCTCCTCCGCCGCGTCCACCCCGGCGAAGCGCGAGGTGGCGGTGATGTTGGTGTTGACGATGCCGGGGCAGATCGCGGAGACCCCGATCGACTGCGAGGCGAGCTCGGCGCGCAGGCACTCGCTCAGCATCAGTACCGCGGCTTTCGAGGTGCTGTACGCGGGCAGGGTCTTGGACGGCAGGTAGGCGGCGGCGGAGGCGGTGTTGACGATGTGCCCGCCCTGGCCGCGCTGGGCCATCTGCCTGCCGAAGATCCGGCAGCCGTGGATGACACCCCACAGGTTGACGTCGAGGACCTTCTTCCAGTCCTCCGAGGTGGTCTCCAGGAAGGGCCCGGACAGGCCGATCCCGGCGTTGTTGACCAGGACGTCCACGATGCCGTACTCGGCGGCGGTCTTCGCCGCGAGCTTCTCCATCGCCTGCTCGTCGCTGACGTCGACGCACTCGCCCCAGGCCTCGGGGGCCCCGACGAGCCGGGCCATGTCGGCCGTGCGGGCCGCGCCCTCCGCGTCCCGGTCCACGCACACCACCCGGGCCCCGGCCTCGGCGAAGGCGAACGCGGTGGCCCGGCCGATGCCGCTGGCGGCACCGGTGACCAGCACCAGCTGGCCGCCGAACCGGTCCGCGTACCTGCCCGGAGCCTTCTGCTCCGGTGCCCGGGTGGCGGGCTCCTCCCGGGTGGTGACGAACTCCGTGATCCACGCCGCCAGCTGGTCGGGCCGGGTCCGCGGCACCCAGTGCTTGGCGGGCAGGGTGCGCCGCACCAGGTCGGGGGCCCACAGCTCCAGGTCGTCGTAGAGCCGCTCGGACAGGAACGCGTCCCCGGTCGGGGTGATCAGCTGGACGGGTACGTGCGCGTACGCGTCGGGGCGCGGCCGGCGCAGCCGGGGCCGTACGTTGTCGCGGTAGAGCCAGGCTCCGTGGGCGGCGTCCGAGGGAAGCGAGGCCGTCGGATAGGAACCGGAGGGGACCTTCTCCACGCGCTCCAGCATCCGCGGCCACCGCTTGCCGAGCGGCCCGCGCCAGGCGAGCTCCGGCAGCACGGGGGTGTGCAGCATGTATACGTACCAGGACTTGGCGCCCTGGCCGAGGAGCTGCGCGGCCCGGCGCGGGGTGGGCCGGCTCATCCGCTTCTTGATCCAGTGCCCGAAGTGGTCCAGGGAGGGGCCCGACACCGAGGTGAAGGAGGCGATCCGGCCCTCGGTGCGGGCGACCGTCGCGAACTCCCAGCCCTGTACGGAGCCCCAGTCGTGGCCGACCAGGTGCACCGGGCGGTCCGGGCTGACCGCGTCCGCCACCGCCAGGAAGTCGTCGGTCAGCTTCTCCAGGGTGAAGCCGCCGCGCAGGGGCACCGGCGCCGTGGAGCGCCCGTGGCCGCGTACGTCGTAGAGCACCACGTGGAAGCGGGCCGCCAGCCGCTCCGCGACCTCCGACCAGACCTCCTTGCTGTCCGGGTACCCGTGCACGAGCACCACGGTCGGCCGGTCCGCCTCGCCGAGCTCGACGACGCACAGTTCGATGCCGCCAGTGCTCACCCGGCGCTCGCGCGCCCCCGCGAGCCCCGACCCCTTGGTCCCGCTCATGCCGCTCATGCTGCCTTCTCCTCGGCCCAGCGCCGCACGTGCGGCAGATCGTCGTCCAGCCAGAACGCGCTCTCCCCGGGATCCCGCGAGTCGGTGACGACCAGGATCTCCTCGAACTTCGCGCCGGTGCCCCGGAACCCCAGGTGCGGTTCCACCGCCCACAGCCCGGGCTGCGGCGGGTGGTCGGAGAAGCGGTACGGGCTCCACAGCGGGGACCAGCCCTCGCGGTGTCCGTGCAGGGCGTCGGAGGCCAGCCCCTTGAGGGACTGCGTCCCGAACCCGAAGGCGGTCGGCGACCAGCGCCGCTCCCTGACCCGGTCTATCTTGTGGGCGATCACGCCGAAGGGGTAGGCGCGGTGCCGGTTTGCATACCCCTGGCGGATCATCAGCCGCTCGACGTTCTCGTAGATCTCGCGCAGCGGGCGGCGTTCGCGGACCTGGTCCAGGATCAGCTCGCGGTGCACCCGCAGATCGGACATGAGCCGGTCCTGTACGGGGTTCAGCCCGAGGCTGCCCGAGTACCCGATGTCGGCCGCGTACCCCTTGTACACGGGCGCCATGTCGAGGATGAACGGCATCCCCGGCTCCAGCTTCCGGTTCGTCGGGAAGAACTGGAGCGGGATCTTGAAGTTCGCGAAGGCGGTGCGGTCCCCGAACCACGCGAACGGCAGGTGGAACCAGTCCCGCACCCCGCGCTCGCGCAGCCACTCGCGCTGCATCCGGGCCGCCTCGCGCTCGGTCACCCCCGGCCGCAGCTGGGCCGCGACGGTTTCCGCGCACTCGTACGAGAGGCGTTGCACTTCCCTGAACCCGCGCAGGTCCGGCGAGAGTTGCGCGGTGCGTTGCCTGGTGTCCGCAGCCATGACAGCCGTCCGTCCGTAGAGCCGTACGCGCCCGTAACTTGACACTGATGAATGTGACAATGACCGGAGATCACGTCAAGGGTCGTGCACGGACCTGTGGACAACTTGTCCGATCCACCGCGTACGGTCCGCTTCGTCGGGCCTCTTCGACCGGTCCGCATCAGCCTTTCGTCAGGGTGTGTAGTCCTGAAGGCGGAGACCGGATGACGCTCCAGGTCTGACGATCGGCGCGGTCCGCGCCACTAACGTCGAAGCCGTGACTGTCATCGCGACCGAAAGCCTGAGCAAGCGGTACCCCCGAGTGACCGCAATCGACCGGCTCTCCCTGGACATCGGGCCCGGAGTGACCGGCCTCGTGGGTGCCAACGGAGCCGGCAAGTCCACGCTGATCAAGATCCTGCTTGGACTGTCCCCCGCCACCGAGGGCCGCGCCGCCGTGCTCGGACTCGATGTCGCCACCCATGGCAGCGCCATCCGCGAGCGCGTCGGCTACATGCCCGAGCACGACTGCCTGCCGCCCGACGTCTCGGCCACCGAGTTCGTCGTGCACATGGCGCGCATGTCCGGGCTCCCACCGACCGCCGCCCGCGAGCGGACCGCCGACACCCTGCGCCACGTGGGCCTGTACGAGGAGCGCTACCGCCCCATCGGGGGCTACTCCACCGGCATGAAGCAGCGGGTCAAGCTGGCCCAGGCGCTCGTCCACGACCCCCAGCTGGTCCTGCTCGACGAGCCCACCAACGGCCTCGACCCCGTCGGCCGGGACGAGATGCTCGGCCTGATCCGCCGCGTCTACACCGACTTCGGCATCTCCGTCCTGGTCACCTCCCACCTGCTCGGCGAGCTGGAGCGGACCTGCGACCACGTCGTGGTCGTCGACGGCGGCAAGCTGCTGCGCTCCAGCTCCACCAGCGACTTCACGCAGATCACCACGACCCTCGCGGTCGAGGTCACCGACACCGACACCCACCCGGACGGCACCGCCGCCCTGCGCAAGGCGCTCGCCGACGCGGGCCTGACCCTGCACGCGGGCGAGGAGCAGGGCCTGCCCGGAGCCGGCCACATCCTGCTCCTGGAAGCCACCGGCGAGGAGACGTACGACATCGTGCGCGACACCGTCGCCGACCTCGGCCTCGGCCTGGTCCGCATGGAACAGCGCCGCCACCACATCGCGGAGGTCTTCCGCGACAACGACCAGCAGCAGCTCGTCCGGAAGGGAGCCGGTTCCGATGGCGCCTGACACCTCGACCCAGATCCACAACATCGGCTACCGGTCCTACGAGGGAGCCCGGCTCGGCCGCGCCTACGCCCGCAAGTCGCTGTTCTCGCAGTCCCTGCGCGGCACCTACGGACTCGGCCGGTCGGCCAAGTCCAAGGTCCTCCCGATGCTCCTCTTCGCGGTGATGTGCGTCCCCGCGCTGATCATCGTCGCGGTCGCCATCGCGGTGCCCGGCTCCACCAGCCTGCCGATCAAGTACACGACGTACGCCCTGACCACCCAGGTGATCATCGGCCTCTTCCTCGCCTCGCAGGCACCGCAGTCGGTCTCCCGGGACCTGCGCTTCAAGACCGTGCCGCTCTACTTCTCGCGGCCCATCGAGCGCGTCGACTACGTCCTCGCCAAGTTCGCGGCGATGGCCTCGGCGCTGTTCATCCTCACCGCCACCCCGCTGCTGATCATGTGGATCGGCTCGCTGCTGGCCAAATTCGACTTCGCGGACCAGACCAAGGGGTTCGCCCAGGGACTGGTCTCCGTGCTGCTGCTCTCGGTGCTCTTCGCCGGCCTCGGCCTGATCATGGCCGCGCTCACCCCGCGCCGCGGCTTCGGCGTCGCCGCCATCATCGCCCTGCTCCTGATCCCCTTCGGCGCGGTGACCGCCGTCCAGGGCATCGCGTACAGCACCGGTTCGAACGGTGCCATCGAGTGGATGGGCCTGTTCTCCCCGATCACCCTGATCGACGGCGTACAGACGGCCTTCCTCGGTGCCACCTCCGCGTTCCCCGGCGGAGAAGGCCCCTCGGCCGGCGTCGGCTTCGTCTACCTGCTCGTCGTCCTCGCCCTCATCGCCGGCTCCTACGCCGCCCTGATGGCCCGCTACCGGAAGGCCGGGCTGTGACCACCATCGACATCGACCACACCTCCCGCTGGTTCGGGAACGTCGTCGCCGTCAACGACGTGACCATGCACATCGGCCCCGGCGTCACCGGGCTCCTGGGACCCAACGGCGCGGGCAAGTCCACCCTCATCAACATGATGGGCGGCTTCCTCGCCCCCTCCACGGGCACCGTCACCCTCGACGGCGCGCCGATCTGGCAGAACGAGCAGGTCTACAAGCAGATCGGCGTCGTGCCCGAGCGCGAGGCCATGTACGACTTCCTGACCGGCCGGGAGTTCGTCGTCGCCAACGCCGAACTCCACGGCCTCGACGACGCGGCCGCCCAGCGGGCGCTCGCCACCGTCGAGATGGAGTACGCCCAGGACCGCAAGATCTCCACGTACTCCAAGGGCATGCGGCAGCGCGTGAAGATGGCCTCGGCCCTCGTCCACGACCCGTCCGTGCTGCTCCTCGACGAGCCGTTCAACGGCATGGACCCGCGCCAGCGCATGCAGCTCATGGAGCTGCTGCGGCGCATGGGCGACGAGGGCCGCACCGTGCTCTTCTCCTCCCACATCCTGGAGGAGGTCGAACAGCTCGCCTCCCACATCGAGGTGGTCGTCGCCGGCCGGCACGCCGCCTCCGGCGACTTCCGCAAGATCCGCCGCCTGATGACGGACCGCCCGCACCGCTACGTGGTCCGCTCCTCCGACGACCGGGCCCTCGCCGCGGCCCTGATCGCCGACCCCTCCACCGCGGGGATCGAGGTCGACCTCAAGGAAGGCGCCCTGCGCATCCAGGCCGTCGACTTCGGCCGCTTCACCGAGCTGCTGCCGCGGGTCGCCCGTGCGCACGGCATCCGGCTGCTGACGGTCTCGCCCTCCGACGAGTCCCTCGAGTCGGTCTTCTCCTACCTCGTCGCGGCCTGAAGGAGCTGGCAACCATGTACAACCCCACCGTCGCCCGGCTCACCTACCGCGCGCTGCTCGGCCGCCGCCGCGCTCTGATCCTCTGCGGGCTGCCCCTCCTGCTGATCGTCATCTCCCTCGCCGTCCGCGCCTTCACCGGCCTGGACGACAAGGAAGCCGCCGACCTGCTGGGCGGCTTCGCCCTCGCCACCATGGTTCCGCTGATCGGCGTCATCGCCGGCACCGGCGCCATCGGCCCCGAGATCGACGACGGCTCGATCGTCTACCTGCTCTCCAAGCCGGTGAAGCGCCCGACGATCATCATGACCAAGCTGATCGTCGCGATCGGCGTCACGATGGCCTTCTCCGCGATCCCGACCCTGATCGCCGGGTTCATCCTCAACGGCAACGGCCAGCAGATCGCCGTCGCGTACACCGTCGCGGCCCTCGTCGCCTCGATCGCCTACAGCGCCCTGTTCCTGCTGCTGGGCACCATCAGCCGGCACGCGGTCGTCTTCGGCCTGGTCTACGCCCTGATCTGGGAGTCGCTCTTCGGCAGCCTGGTCTCCGGCGCGAAGACCCTCAGCGTCCAGCAGTGGGCCCTGGCCCTCGCCGAGAAGGTCGCCGGTGAAGGCTACGTCGACGCCACCGTCGGCCTGCCCACCGCGGTGATCCTGCTCTGCGTGGTCACCGTGGGGGCCACCGTCTACGCCGGCCAGAAGCTGCGCCGCCTCACCCTGGCGGGCGAGGAGTAGGCCCCGGCCGTACCGGCTTTCCGCCCGGTGCCCCGCCCGGCCCACAGGCCGGGCGGGGCACCGCCGTACGGGGCAAAATCAGGGCATGGTCGAGCACCCCGAGCCCGAGCCGTCCAGGCCCGTACGGTCCTGGATACGCTCCTCGCCGGGTACGCACATATGGCTGCTGCTCCTCGCCATCACGAGCGTCATCGTCGTGATCGCGCCCGACCACCTTGAGCACGTCCTGCTGCACCGTCACAGCAGCAACATCCACGAACTCACCCGGCACCCCGTGCGGGCCCTGCTCTCCAGCGCCTTCTGGATCGAGGACCCGGCCTCGCTCGCCCTGTACGCCGTCCTCTTCGAGCTCTTCCACGCCCCCGTGGAACGCTGGCTCGGCACCCTGCGCTGGCTCGCCATCATCGCGACCGCCCACATCACGGCCACCCTGGTCAGCCAGAAGGTGGTCCTGATGGCCATTCAGGACCACCGGGCCCCGCACAGCATGGTCCATGTCGTCGACGTCGGCGTCAGCTACGGTCTCGCGGCCTCGATCGGGGTCCTCACGTACCGTCTCCCGAACCCGCTGCGCTGGCTCTACCTCGCCGGTGTCGTCGCGTTCTTCGGGCTGCCACTGCTCACCGGGGGCACCTTCACCGATCTCGGGCACGCCATCTCGCTCTCCGTCGGCCTGCTCGCCTGGCCGCTCACCCGCCACCCGCACCCCAGGCATGTTTCACGTGAAACAGAGCACGAGGCCGGCCACGGCTGACCCGCGGAAGCGACCACGGCCGACCCGCGGAAATTGACTGGTACGGGACCTGCGCCCCGGGCAGAGTGAGTCGTGCGGGGAGCAACAAAAAGGTCCGGAGCAGCCACTTCGAGCGCGCCTCACGGCGCGGGCTGTTCCGGACCTTCCCCGTTTCCGGGCGGGCCGTTGTTTCCGGGCGGGCCGTCAGGCGGCGCCCAGCAGTCGCTCCAGCACCACCGCGATGCCGTCCTCCTCGTTGGAGGTCGTCACCTCGTCGGCCACCGCCTTGAGCTCCGCGTGGGCATTGGCCATGGCCACCCCGTGCGCCGCCCAGCCGAACATCGGGATGTCGTTGGGCATGTCGCCGAAGGCGATCGTCTCCGCCGCCTTCACACCCAGCCGGCGCGCGGCCAGCGACAGGCCGGTGGCCTTCGTCAGCCCCAGCGGGAGGATCTCCACTATCCCCGGACCGGCCATGACGATGTCGACCAGGGAGCCCACGGTCTCCCGGGCCACCTTGACCAGCGCGTCGTCGCCGAGCTCCGGGTGCTGGATGTACAGCTTGTTCAGCGGAGCCGTCCACACCTCCGCGGTGTCCGCCAGGTAGAGGGCCGGCAGGCCCTCCTGCACCTGGTAGCCGGGGCCGAACAGCACGTCGCCGTCCACCCCGTCCCGGCTTGCCGCGAGCGCCAGCGGACCCACCTCGGCCTCCAGCTTCGACAGCGCCAGACCGGCCAGCTGCCGGTCCAGCGTCACCGAGGTCAGCAGCCGGTGCGCCCCCGCGTCGTAGACCTGTGCGCCCTGCCCGCACACCGCGATCCCCTTGTACCCGAGGTCGTCCAGCACGCCCCGGGTCCAGGGCACGGCACGGCCGGTGACGATGATGTGTGCCGCGCCCGCCGCGGTGGCCGCGGCGAGCGCTTCACGGGTGCGTTCCGAGACGGTGTCGTCGCCACGCAGCAGTGTGCCGTCGAGATCGGTCGCGACGAGTTTGTACGGGAACGGGGTGGGGCTCACTTGGCGATCGGCTCCAGGACCTCGCGGCCGCCCAGGTACGGGCGGAGCGCCACCGGCACGCGCACGGAACCGTCGGCCTGCTGGTGGTTCTCCAGGATCGCCACGATCGTGCGCGGTACGGCGCACAGCGTGCCGTTCAGCGTCGAGAGCGGCGCGGTCTTCTTGCCGTCGCGGTAGCGGATCGACAGGCGGCGGGCCTGGAAGCCGTTGCAGTTCGAGGCCGAGGTCAGCTCGCGGTACTTGCCCTGCGTCGGGATCCACGCCTCGCAGTCGAACTTGCGCGAGGCGGAGGCGCCCAGGTCACCGGTGGCGACGTCGATCACCTGGAAGGGCAGCTCCAGGCTGGTCAGCCACTGCTTCTCCCACTCCAGCAGGCGCTGGTGCTCGGCCTCGGCGTCCTCCGGCGCGACGTACGAGAACATCTCGACCTTGTCGAACTGGTGGACGCGGAAGATGCCGCGGGTGTCCTTGCCGTACGTACCGGCCTCGCGGCGGAAGCACGGCGAGAAGCCGGCGTACCGCAGCGGCAGCTTGTCGGCGTCGATGATCTCGTCCATGTGGTACGCGGCGAGCGGGACCTCGGAGGTGCCGACCAGGTAGTAGTCGTCCTTCTCCAGGTGGTACACGTTCTCGGCGGCCTGGCCGAGGAAGCCGGTGCCCTCCATGGCGCGCGGGCGGACCAGCGCCGGGGTGAGCATGGGGATGAAGCCGGCCTCGGTGGCCTGGGCGATCGCCGCGTTGACCAGGGCCAGCTCCAGCAGGGCGCCGACACCGGTCAGGTAGTAGAAGCGCGAGCCCGACACCTTGGCGCCGCGCTCGACGTCGATGGCGCCCAGCGACTCGCCGAGCTCCAGGTGGTCCTTGGGCTCGAAGCCCTCGGCGCCGAAGTCGCGGATCGTGCCGTGCGTCTCCAGGACGGTGAAGTCCTCCTCGCCGCCGACCGGGACGTCCTCGTGGACGATGTTGCCGAGCTGGAGCAGCAGCCGCTTGGCCGCCTCGTCCGCCTCGTTCTGCTCGGCCTCGGCGGCCTTGACGTCCGTCTTGAGCTGCTCGGCCTTCTTCAACAGCTCTGCCCGCTCCTCCGGAGAGGCCTTGGGGATGAGCTTGCCGAGCGACTTCTGCTCATTGCGCAGTTCGTCGAAGCGCATGCCCGAGGACCTGCGGCGCTCGTCGGCGGAGAGCAGCGCGTCGACGAGGTCGACGTCCTCTCCACGGGCGCGCTGCGAGGCGCGGACACGGTCAGGGTCTTCACGGAGCAGCCGGAGGTCAATCACCCCTCCAGGCTACCGGGCTGGGCTTCCTGGGATCACACCGATATCACGCTGCGTGTCGCTATGTCCCAATTGTGGAGAATGGAAAACCCGGAACTCGCTGGCTGGAAGTGTCCCTTCCGCAGCGGTCGATAAAAGCGGCCCATTCCCTGAAAAGGGGCACGGGAGCTGTATCCGGGCGGTCTCTGAGCAGGGCGGGAGCGCCTCCCTTGTCCACAGGAATTGTCCACCGCGGGGACTTGTCCACAGGCTGTGCGCCGGATCTGTGGACACGGAATTAGATCAATCCCCACGCGTGGGCCGTCGGGACGATTCAGGGTTCAAACCACCCTCACACACTCATTCGGGTGGGAATGGCTCGCTCCAAAGAGTTGATCGGCGATGCGGGGGTGACGCCGTTCACCTTCCGCTCCCCAGCGCGAAACCCGGGCCCCCCGACCGATTTGTCGACCTTGTCGCGCCGTGATGTCGACTAGTCCACAGGTCCCCATCTCTGCCTGTGGATAACTCTGTGGACAGTGGGGGAAGAGCTAGGCCCGGCCGTCGAGGCAGCGCGTCAGCCAGTCGGAAGCGGCCATGAAGTCACCATCGGAGGTTCCGGGCCGTGGAGCGCGCACGTCACCCTGAGCGACGCCGGCGCGCGGATAGGAACCGAGGAAGCGGACCTGGGGGCAGGTGCGCTTGAGCCCCATCAGCGCCTCGCTGACCCGGCGGTCGGAGATGTGGCCCTCGGCGTCGACCGCGAAGCAGTAGTTGCCGATGCCCTCGCCCGTCGGCCGGGACTGGATCAGCATCAGGTTGACCCCGCGGACGGCGAACTCCTGGAGGAGTTCCAGCAGCGCACCGGGGTGGTCGTCGCCGAGCCACAGCACGACGGAGGTCTTGTCGGCGCCGGTCGGTGCGGCGGGCCGGGCGGGCCGACCGACGAGCACGAACCGGGTCTCGGCGTTCTCCGCGTCGTGGATCTCGGTGACCAGGGGGACGAGGCCGTACGTGGCGGCCGCGAACTCGCCCGCGAAGGCGGCGTCGAACCGGCCCTCCTGGACCAGCCGGGCCCCGTCGGCGTTGGAGGCGGCCGACTCCCACACCGCGTCGGGCAGGTTCGCCCGCAGCCAGTTGCGCACCTGGGGCTGGGCGACCGGGTGCCCGGTGACGGTCTTGACGTCCGACAGCTTGGTCCCGGGCCGCACCAGCAGCGCGAACGCGATGGGCAGCAGTACCTCGCGGTAGATCATCAGCGGTTCGCCGGAGGCCAGCTCGTCCAGGGTGGAGGTGACCCCGCCCTCCACCGAGTTCTCGATCGGCACCAGGGCGGCCGCGGCCTCCCCGTTGCGTACGGCGTCCAGGGCGGCCGGGACCGACACCATCGGGACGAGCTCCCGGGTCGCGGCTTCCGGCAGTGTGCGGAGGGCGGCTTCGGTGAAGGTGCCCTCGGGACCGAGATAGGTGAAGCGGGTGGCCGACATGTGATCAGCCTAATGCCGGGGCCCCGACCGCCGGGTTGCTGTTCATCCTTCGAGCAGCCGCTGCCCCACGTACTCCCCGTCGCGGGGTCCGGGCGGGACCGCGTACAGCCCGCTGGACTCGTGCCGGATGAACGCCGACAGGGCGTCCCCCCGGTCCAGCTTGCGCTGGACCGGGACGAAGCCGCGCAGCGGATCGGCCTGCCAGCAGATGAAGAGGAGTCCCGCGTCCGGAGTGCCGTCGGCGGCGATCCCGTCGTGGAAGGAGAACGGGCGCCGGAGCATGGCGGCCCCGCCGTTCTGCTCGGGGGCGGAGATCCGGGCGTGCGCGTTGGAAGGGATGACGGGCCTGCCGTCGGGGCCGATCTTGTCGAGAGCCATCTTCGTGGTCTCGGTGCCGCCGGTGAGGGGCGCGCCGGTGGCCTTCGTACGGCCTATGACCTGCTCCTGCTGAGCCAGGGACTGCTTGTCCCAGTCGTCGAGGAGCATCCGGATGCGCCGTACGACGGCGTACGAGCCCCCGCCCATCCAGGCGTGCTCGGCGGGTCCGGGGCCGGCGGCGGGGACGAAGATCCGCTTGTCGAAGTCGGGCTGCGCGGGCTTCGGGTTGCCGGTGCCGTCGATCTGGCCCATGAGGTTGCGGGCGGTCATCGGTGCGGCGGTGGCGCCGGGGGACCGGTTGAAGCCGTTCATCTGCCAGCGGACCCGGGCGGCCTCCCCGGCCTCCTTCTGGAGGGTGCGCAGGGCGTGGAAGGCCACGAGCCCGTCGTCGGCGCCGATCTGGACCCACAGGTCGCCGTTGCTGCGCTGGGCGTCGAGCCGGTCGGCGGAGAAGTCGGGCAGCGGGTCGAGTGCGGTGGGGCGGCGGGCGGCGAGCCCGGTGCGCTCGAAGAAGGAGTGGCCGAAGCCGAAGGTGATGGTGAGGGAGGACGGCCCGGCGTCGAGGGCGATACCGGAGTCCGCGCCCGAGGCGGGCTCGCCCGCCATCAGCAGGCGGGCGGTGTCCGACCAGCGCCGCATCAGGGCGGCGGCCTCCTTGCGGCCGGCCCCGGGAGCCAGGTCGAAGGCGAGGACGTGGCCCTTGGCCTGGAGCGGGGTGGTGATGCCGGCCTGGCGCTCACCGTGAAAGGCGACGTGGGTGGCGCCGAGGGAGGCGAGGCTCCCGGCGGCCCCGGAGGCACCGGCCGGGGAGTCGCCGAACGCGGAGTGCACGAGGGCTCCGCCGGTGGCGCCGAGCGCGAGCCCGGCGGCGCCCGCGGCGCCGACGGTGCCCAGCAGCCGGCGCCGGGAGATCTCGATGTCGGGGTTGCTCTCGGTCACGCTGGTCAGCCGATCTTCACGTTCTTCTGCACGGTCGTCTGGTCGATGTCGGAGGTACGGACGGTCACGTCGATCCGCCATTCCCCGGCCAGCGGCAGCTGGACGCCGGACGCGCTCCAGTGCCCGGGGGCCGCGCGCTCCGGAAGGAGCGGCAGGGGGCCGAGGTCCTTGGCGGGGAGGGTGAAGGCGACCTTGATCTCGGGGATGTCGAGCGGCTGCCCCTCGGGGTCGTCGACCCAGACGTGGAGCGAGTTGGCGCCGACCCGTCCCGGGTCGAACTCGACCCGGACCGACCCCTTGCCGTTCTGGCCGCCGGTGTCGAACGGCAAGGTGATCTTGATGGCGCGGTTGGGGACGGCGGTGGACGCGGAGTCCCGACCGCTCGCCTGCTCAGCGGTCCGGCCGGGTTCGGTACTGGTGAGGACGGTGGTCACGGCGAGCAGGGCGATGGCGACCCCGGCCTCGGCGAGGACGGAGCGCCGCAGCCCCGCCCGGGCCGGATCGGCGTCGCGTACCTGCTTTTCACGGGCGCTCTCCCGGGCCGCTCGCTGCCGGGCGAGCTGGGCGGCCCGCTTGGGGTCTTCGGGGACGGTGACCGAGGCCGGCGATGTTTCACGTGAAACATCGCGTTGCCGGGCGATCTTGGCCGGCTTCCCGGCGGGGGCGTCGGTGAGCCGTGCGGTCCACGAGCGGGAGACGTAGGCGACGGCGACGAGGACGGCGACGAGCCCGACCTTCAGCAGCAGGAGCTGTCCGTAGCTGGTACCGGTGAGGGCCGACCAGCTGCCGACCTGGCGCCAGGACTGGTAGACGCCGGTGACGGCGAGGACCAGCACACTGACGAACGCGACCCGCGAGAACCGCTGGACCGCCGCGCGCTCGATCCCGGGGACCTTGTGGAGGGCGACGAGCAGCGCGGTGAGTCCGCCCAGCCAGGCGGCGACGGCCAGCAGGTGCAGGATGTCGGCGGGCATGGCGATGCCGGGCTGGATGCCGGTCGAGGCGTGCTCGGACAGGGCCCAGGTGGCGGCGATGCCGCCGGCCACGACGGTCCCGCCGATGCCGAGACCGAAGAGCAGGTCGTCGGCCTCCTTGTCCGCCCCGCCATCCTTGTCCGCTCCGCGGTCCTTCTCCGCCCTGCGGGCGTAGGCGCCGAACAGCACGGCGATGAACAGTGCGGCGGCGCCGAGGAGCAGCAGCCGGGAGACGAGGGAGGCGCCGGTCTTGGTCTCCAGGACCGCCTTCAGACCGTCGAGGTCCAGCGCGTCGGCGAACTTCCCCGACCCCGTGTACGGGGTACGGAGCACCAGCATCACGAGCGTGGCGGCGGTGAGCGTGACCCACGCGCGCACGATGAGCTTCTGCAGCGGGCGCTGCGCCGCGCCGCGCCTCCAGCACAGCAGGATGAAGGCCGCGCCGCCGACGAGGACGGTGAAACCGGCGTATGCGGCGTAGCGCGCGATGTCGTACGCGATGCCGACCGGTCCGCCGCCCGCCTGCGCGGTGGGCAGGGGCACGCTGGTCGCCGAGGGGGCGCCGATGGAGAAGGTGAAGGCGCCGGAGACGGGGTGGCTGTCGGCGGAGACGGCCTGCCAGGCGACGGTGTAGGTGCCGTCGGGCAGCCCGGAGTGCAGCGCGGTGCCGTAGCGGACGGTGGTTCCGCTGCACATGTCGCGCAGTTCGCCGGTGTCCACCCGCCTGCCCTGCGGGTCCATGACGCGGATGGAGTCGTCGCCCATGGCGACCTGCTCCGAGAAGGAGAGGGTGACCTGGGCGGGGGCCGTGGCGACCACCGCCCCGTCCTGGGGGTCGCTCGCGGTGAGTGCGGCGTGCGCCGAGGCCGGGCCGGCCGCGGTGAACAGGGCCGCCAGCAGGGCTGCGAGGACCAGCACGAGCCGCGGCAGGAGTGCCGGGGCCCGGACGCGGGCCGGGGAGGGGGCGATGGCCGTCATGGCGTGTCAGTACCTCGGTCCGTCAGTGGGCGCTGGTGTTCTGGGCGTTGTACGTCCGCTCCTTGACGTCCAGCTCGACCTTGACCGGGTCGGCCTTCTCGAAGCGCAGCTCGACGGTGACCTTGTCGCCGACCTTCGGCGTGCTCTTCAGCCCCATGAGCATGACGTGGCTGCCGCCGCGCTCCAGCCGGAGCTCACCGTTGGCAGGCACGTCCATGGCCGCGACCTGCTGCATCTTCTGGTCCTTGGTCTCGTGGATCTGCAGATCGTCGGAGATCGGACTGGTGACGGCCGTGAGCTTGTCGGCCGTCTTGGACCCGTTCTTGATGACCATGAACGCGCCGGCCATCTTGTCGTTCACGGGCTCCGGCATGAAGGCGCCGCTGACCGTCATCTTCGGCTTGTCGGCGCCGGCCTTGGCATCGGAGTCCGAGGAGCAGCCGGATATGGCGAGGGCTGCCGTCAGGGAGAGGGCGGCGGCGAGGGTGCGGGTGGTGCGGGCGTTCACGGGTTCTCTCCCTTGACGATCTTCGGCAGGTCCTTGGTGTAGTCGTCGACGGTGGTGCCTTCGCCGTAGAGGAGGTATCCCTCGTCGTTCTTGGGCGAGAACGCGATGACCTGGGCACCGTGCATGGAGACGACCTTGCCGTCGGCCAGCTTCTTCGGTGCCTCGATACCGATGCCGAGCTTGCGCGCGGCAGCCTGGATGGTGGCGAAGTCCCCGGTCAGTCCGGTGAAGGACGGGTCCTGGGCCTTGAGCCACGCGCCGAGGGACTCGGGAGTGTCCCGTTCGGGGTCGGTGGTGACGAACACGACCTGGAGCTTGTCCTGGTCTTCCTTGGGCAGTGCCTTCTTGGCGACGGCGACGTTGCTCATCGTCAGGGGGCACACGTCGGGGCAGTTGGTGTAGCCGAAGTAGATGAGGGTCGGCTTGCCCTTGGTCTGCTCGCGCAGGTTCCACGGCTTGCCGGTGGTGTCCGTCAGGACCAGCTCCGGCTTGTCGAAGGGGCGGTCCAGGACCGTGGCCTTGCCGGCCTTGGCCTGGCCGGTGAGCGAGGTGACCGCGTCGGTCTTGGGCGTCTCATCGCCGCAGGCGGTGAGGGTGAGCGCGGCCGCCGCCACGAGGGCGGCGACCGTCACACGAGTGGTGCGCATGGAGAGGTGTCCCTGGGATCGGGGATGTGGTGCGGGCGGGCCGGCCTCGAAGGAGGGCCGGCTGCGCGCACGTTCTGGACAAGGGGATACGGCCTGCGGCCGCGTCGGGTCAGGAGGCGCGGCGACGCGAGGCGACACCGAAGGCGACACCGCCGAGGCCGATGACGATGCCCGCGATGCCGAGGGCGCGCGCGGTCGTGTCGGAGGTGCTCTTGGCGGCCTCGTCGTGGCCCTTGTCGTCCTTCGCCGCGGCGGCGTTCTTGTCGTCGTGGTGGTCGTCGGCGGCCTTGGCCGCGGTCAGCTTCAGGAGGGGCGCCGGGTTCTGCGGCTCCGCCGCGCCGGCCTTGGTCTCCTCGATCCAGCGGACGATCTCGTTGTTGTCGTACGTCTGGATCGCCTTGAAGACCATCTGGTCGGCGTTGTCGGGCAGCTTGCCGACGGAGACCGGGAACTGCTGGAACTTGCCGGGCTCGATCTTGCCGCCGCTCCAGGTCACCTTGGTGACGACCTCGTTGACCTGCTTGCCGTGCACGGTCAGCGGCTTGTCGAGCTTGGTCTTCTCGACGGTGGAGGTCCAGCCGGGGATCTCCTGCGGCATGACGGACGTCAGCGGCTGGTCCACGGGGAAGTTGACTTCCAGCTGCGTGGTCGAGGCGTTGTCGCGCTCGTTCGGAACCTTGAAGTTGAGCGTCGCGTAACCACCCTTGGCGGCTTCGCCGATGGGCTGGACGCTGACGTGCGCGAAGGCGGTGCCGGACAGGACGAGGACGGCGCCGGCGGCAACGGCGGCGGCGAAGGAGACGCGAGAGGTCTTCATGGCAGAAACACTCCACAGAGGCAGGGGTGACGGTGGTCCGCGCACGGGTGCGCGCGGAGTTCGCGGCACCGCTGCTTCCGCCGGGTGTTCCGGGGAGGGGTGCCGCGTCAGGCTGCGAGGGCGAGTGCCGTGCGGGGCGGCCCGCGCCTGATCACCGTGTGCTGGAGTGCCTCCCGGCCGGTGTGCGCGGCGGGTTCGGCAGCGGTACGGACGACCCGCGGGGCACCGGAGGGTGTACCCGCGAGCCCGGCACCGAGGGCCCGTACGAAGGCCAGCGCGGCGCGCAGCGGACGTACCGGATCGGCTTCGGCGGAGGTGCGGGACAGCTCCACGAGCCGGAACAGGGCGGCGTCGCCGCGCCCCAGCAGCCAGCCCGCGGCCAGTGCGGCCAGCAGGTGCCCGACGAGCATGCCGGTGCTGAACAGGCCGGTGGAGGGCGCCACGGCGGCCTGCGCGAGGTGCGCGTGGCCGGCATGGACCGGTGCCGCTCCCTGCGCCGCGGCCTGGGCGGCCATGGCTGCCGGATCCAGTCCGGCGGTCTCCAGGATCTGCCGGGCGTCGGCCGGGCTGAGGGGGACGGAGTTGCCCCCGCAGACCAGCCGGGCGGCGAGCGCCGCGAGCGAGGTGTCCGCGGGGACGGGTGCCTGGGCCGCGGCGGCGCTGTGCTGGCCGAGGCCGAACACCGCGTGCAGCCCGAGCTGTCCGAAGGCGAGCCCGGCGGCGATGCCGGGGAGCGAGCGCCGGCGGCCCGCCAGCGGGGCGGCGACCGCGAACACGGCGAGGAAGGCGATGACGAGGGCCCACCAGGGCACGGCGGCGCAGGACGCCAGGGCGTGCCCGGCCGCGGACAGCACGACGCAGACCGCGGTGAACACCGCGGCCCGGATCAGCCGGAGTCCGGCTCCGGCGGGCGTCGCGTGGGGGACAGTCATGGCCGGGCCATCATCGCACTGCCCTCACACCGTCCATACGGCAGGTCCGGAAGGTCGTGAGTGCCCCTGTACGCGGGCTTCACCTCGGGTGTCCCCGCCGGTGCGGAGGCCCGTACGCCGCCGCATACACCGCCGCTTCGGAGTGCCGCATCGGCCGAATGAGGGCTGCGGCGGCCGCCGGGGGCTTACGCCCCGCCATGGGCGGCAATACGTAACCGTATGAGCATCTGGTGGTCTCTCCACTTGAGGCGCGAAGCCGCGAGCGTGCCGCTCGCCAGGCGGTTGCTGCTGGGGACGATGGAGACCGCGGGGGTGGACCCTGACATCTCCTTCGATCTCTCGGTGGCACTGAGCGAGGCCTGCGCGAACGCGGTGGAGCACGGCGGTCCGGCGGCCGAAGCCGGTGCCGGCGCGGAATCCGACCCGGAGGCGTGCGCGGCGTACCGCGTCACGGCGTACCTGGACGGGGACTGCTGCCGCATCGAGGTGACCGATTCGGGCCCGGGTTTCCCGGCGGCGACGGTCTCGGGGCGCAGACCCCCGCCGGCCGGCCCCTCCGCACCGTCGGAGAGCGAGCACGGCCGGGGCCTGTGGCTGATCGCGGAGCTCGCCGACCACGTCAGATTCCGCAACCGGCCGGGCCAGGGTGCGGTGGTCAGCTTCGACAAGATCCTGAAATGGCGTGAGGGAGCGCTGCTGAAGGTGTCGTAGCGGCGCAGGGGCCGGCTCCCGGATACGCCGATGGACGGGACTCGCGTACGAGATCCCGCCCATCGGAGGCGAACCCGGGCCCGGCCGAAGAGCCGCCCGAAGAGCCGCCCGAAGAGCCGCCCGAAGCCGGCCGACAAGCCGGCCGACAAGCCGGCCGACGTACCGGCAGGCCTCAGCCCTTGAGGCGCGCCATCCACGCCTCGACATCGGCCGACGCACGGGGCAGTCCGGCCGACAGGTTCCGGTTGCCGTCCTCGGTGACCAGGATGTCGTCCTCGATCCGGACGCCGATGCCCCGGTACTCCTCGGGCACGGTCAGGTCGTCGGCCTGGAAGTACAGACCGGGCTCGACGGTGAGGCACATGCCCGGCTCCAGCGTGCCGTCCACGTACGCCTCGGTGCGTGCGGCGGCACAGTCGTGGACGTCCATGCCGAGCATGTGGCCGGTGCCGTGCAGGGTCCAGCGGCGCTGCAGGCCGAGCTCCAGGACGCGCTCGACCGGGCCCTCCAGCAGGCCCCACTCCACGAGCTTCTCGGCGAGCACGTGCTGCGAGGCGTCGTGGAAGTCGCGGAACTTGCCACCCGGCTTGACGGCGGCGATGCCGGCTTCCTGGGACTCGTAGACCGCGTCGTAGATCTTGCGCTGGATGTCGGTGTACGTGCCGTTGATCGGCAGCGTGCGCGTGACGTCGGCGGTGTAGAGGGAGTGGGTCTCCACGCCGGCGTCGAGCAGCAGCAGGTCTCCCGAGCGGACGTCACCGTCGTTGCGGACCCAGTGCAGGGTGCAGGCGTGCGGGCCGGCGGCGCAGATGGAGCCGTAGCCGATGTCGTTGCCCTCGACGCGGGCGCGCAGGAAGAAGGTGCCCTCGATGTAGCGCTCGGACGTGGCCTCGGCCTTGTCCAGGACCTTCACGACGTCCTCGAAGCCGCGGACGGTGGAGTCGACGGCCTTCTGGAGCTCGCCGATCTCGAACGCGTCCTTCACGGCGCGGGCCTCGGAGAGGTAGACGCGCAGCTCCTCGTCGCGCTCCTTGGTGACCTTGTCGGTCAGGGCCGCCTCGATGAGGGAGTCGTGGCCGCGGACGCCCCGGACCGGGCCCTCGGCCTCGGCCAGCTCGTCGGCGAGCTTGCGCACGTCCTTGGCCGGGATGCCCAGCAGCTGCTCGGCCTCCGCGAGCGAGTGGCGGCGGCCGACCCACAGCTCGCCCTGGCCGGACAGCCAGAACTCGCCGTTCTCGCGGTCGGAGCGGGGCAGCAGGTAGAGGGTGGCGGTGTGGCCGGTCTCGCCCGAGGGCTCGAGGACCAGCACGCCGTTCTCGGTCTGGTCGCCGGTCAGGTACGCGTACTCGGTCGAGGCGCGGAAGGGGTACTCGGTGTCGTTCGAGCGCGTCTTGAGGCGGCCCGCGGGCACGACCAGGCGGTCGCCGGGGAAGCGTGCGGACAGGGCGGCGCGGCGGGCGGCGGTGTGCGCGGCCTGGGCGATCGGCTCCAGCCCGTGCAGCTCGGTGTCGGCCCAGCCCGTGCGCATGTTCTCCGCGAGTTCGTCGCTGACGCCCGGGTACAGCCCGTTCTTGCGCTGCTTGTGCTTCTTCTGGGGCTGCTCTTCTTCCGGGGTCTCCGGGGTGAGCTCGTCAGCCACGTCTTCTCCTCAGCTACGACACCTACGACAGCTACTACAGGACCGGGTAGGACCGCATCCATCGTATGTGCGAGGGGAAGACGCCCGGCGGCGGGTGTGATGAATCAGTCAAAACGGGCAGCGAGCAGGACGATGTCCTCCACTCCGTCCTCCGTGGCGGCCATCGCGGCGGTGGTGGCGGAGGCGGCGGAAGCCGCCGCGGCGGGGGCCGGGCCGACCGGCGCGACCGCAGGGTCGTCCGCGGGCAGCACCGTCCGCAGGATGTGGTCGCAGATGGCCGCCGGATCGTCCCGGATGCCCCGTGGGATCCCCGCGGCGGCGGCGTGCAGCCGTGCGTAGGCCCGGTCCATGGGGTCGCCGGTCCGCCGCAGCAGCCCGTCGGTGTACAGCAGCACCGTTTCTCCAGGTGCGGGTTCGATCTCCACGCTCGGCGCCTCCCAGCACGACAGCATCCCGAGCGGCGCGGAGAGCGTGGTCTCCACGTACTCCGTGCGGTGCTCGCCGATGAGCAGCGGCGGGGTGTGCCCGGCCCCGGCCAGGAGGAGCTTCCTCCCCTGACTGCCCGCATGCGGGGTCCCGGCGGGTTCGCAGTACGCGAAGAGCGCCGTCGCGCAGCGCGCGGGTTCGGTCAGGCGCAGCAGCAGCTCCAGGTCGGACAGGACCGCCACGGGGTCCTCCCCCTCCATGACGGCGTACGCGCGCAGCGAGGCCCGCAGCCTCCCCATCGCGGCGACGGCGCTGGGCCCCGCGCCCGTGACGGAGCCGACGGCCAGCCCCAGGGCGCCCTCGGGCAGCGGCAGCGCGTCGTACCAGTCGCCGCCGCCGCGTGGTCCGGTGTGGTGGCGGGCGGCGAGCTGGACCCCGGGGATCCGGGGGAGCCGGCTGGGCAGCAGCTCCTCGGCGACCGTGGCCAGGCGGCTGCGGGACCGTTCCACCTCCAGCATCCGGGCCAGGTGTTCGGCGGCGTGCCGGACGTAGAGCCCCGCGAGATCGCGCTGGCGTTCGCTCGGCTCGGCCTGCTCGTCGTAGAGCCAGACGGCCGCGCCGAGCCGGCCGGTGGCCTCGGCGGTGAGTGGCAGCGCGTAGCTCGCGGCGTAGCCGAGCCGGGCGGCGACCTCGCGGTGGCGGGGGTCGACCGGGGTGCCGTACCCGCCCGAGCCGGGGGCGGCGTCGGGTTCGGGTTCGGGGAGCACCTCGGAGCCGCCCCGGGCGTCGGGGAGTCCGTCGAGGATGCGGCCGTACGAGGTGGCGGCGCGCGGGATGGTCTCGATGTGCCCGAGGTCCGCGCGGCCGAGGCCGAGGCCGATCGTGGTCGTCGGGCCGAGGCCGTCGGAGGGCTCCAGGACGATCAGGCCGCGGCGGGCGCCGACGAGGACGGCTCCGGCGCGCAGGAACTCCTGGAGGGAGGAGTCGAGATCACGGGCCCGGGCGAGGCGCTCGGTGAGCTCGTGGAGGGTGGTCAGGTCGGAGACCATCCCCGCCAGCCGGTCCTGGATCACGGTGCTCGGTCCGGGGACCGCTGCCGCAGCCGGTGCGGGGGCGGTTCGGGCGGGCGTGGGCGCCGCAGTCTGCGGGACCGCGGTAACTGCTGGATCGATTCCAGCCACTTTCGGCAGATGCGGGGCGCTCATGGCGTCCGCCTTTCCACCTGGTGCGATTCGCCATATAGCATCGCAAACCCCCAGATCGTGCTGCGCCGCCATCAATGAATCCACATCTACACGCACACGAGGATCGATGTCCAGCATTGCCCAGGTGGGAATCCTGGTGTCCGTGCGACGGCAACTCACTGTCCAGCCAAGGCTAGAACTTGGCTGGAAAAAGCCGGAAGCGGACGGTTTTTGCGATCGACTGGTCGGGCGCCGGAGTGGCTCCGGGTACCTAATCGGTGGTGCCCGGGGAGAGTTGGCGCAGCCCGGCCGTCGCCGGGAACCGCTCGGCGCGGTCCGTCGTCCTTAGCGGCGGCAGCCGGTCTCGGCATCGGCGCGGGTCGCGTTCCGCCCCGCCGGACGTTTCATGGACCCGTAAGAAAACTGCACGAACCGTGTGAACCTGCTTCAAGGCGGACAGTGACGCGAAACGTGTACGTGTGGTGAAACACCGGTTACATGGTGTGATGTGGCCCTCGGCGTTCAACGGAAAGGAACGAGCGCTCATGCGCGAGATCCTCGGAAGGCGTCTCCAGCGGCTCCGCAATCGCTTGAAAACCCTCCGCCCCGCCCCCGGGCAGAGCGGCGATCCGGCCCTCCTCCTCGACGCGGCGCTCACCTGCGCCACCGCCTGGCAGTGGCCGGTGCTGCCCGGCATCGGCCGTTCCGGCGTCGACAGCAACCGGTGCGCCTGCCCCGACCCCGACTGCGTCGTTCCCGGCGCGCACCCCTTCGACCCCGGGCTGCTCGCGGCCACCACCGACCCCCGGATGGTGACCTGGTGGTGGACCAACCGGCCCACCGCTCCTGTACTGCTGGCCACGGGCGGGTCCGCACCCTGCGCCGTGAGCCTGCCGGCCAACGCGGCCGCGCGGGCCGTCGTACGGCTGGACGCGCAGGGCATGCGGCTCGGCCCGATCGTGGCCACGCCCACCCGTTGGGCGCTGCTGGTCGCGCCGTACTCGCTGGAGCGGCTCGGCGAACTCCTGTACGCCAAGGACCACGTGCCCTCCGCGCTGCGCTTCCACGGCGAGGGCGGCTACCTGTTGCTCCCGCCCTCCCCCGCCTCCGGCGGCGGGCAGGTGCGGTGGGAGCGCGAGCCAGCGGACGCCGGCGGCCCGTGGCTGCCGGAGGTCGAGGCCGTCGTGCACGCGCTGGTCGAGGCGAGCAGCGGAGCCTCCGGCGGCGGCAGCCGGCTCGCGTACTGATCCGGTGCTCCGGGCGTCCGCCGATCACTCGTACGGGTGCCAGCGCGACGAGTTTCCAAGGGAATTGGGCGCGGGGATCTCCGCGCCCCATTCCCGGATCGCTATCTTCGCCGAATGAATCTCCGCTTGATCGGTATCAGCGCCGGTGTGCTGATCATCTTGTCGCTCCCGCTGGCGGGAGCGATCGCCGGACCGGATTTCGCCGGTCAGGACGACGGAAAAGGCGGCGGGCTGCTCTCCTCGCTCGGACTGACCGATCCCGGGGGCGGATCGCGTACGTCGACACCTGCCGCCGGGACCGCGCGGCAGGCCGAGCCGCCGCGGGCCGGGGAGCAGCATCGGGGGCACCCGGGGCAGACGCATGCGCAGCAGCCGCAGCCGGGCCCGTCCGAGCAGCCCCGTACGGATTCCCGGTGCGGCCCCGAACTCTCTTCCCCGCAAGGCCTGGAGGCGCAGACCTGCGTCCTGGCGGACGAGGGACGGACCTGGGGGCGCAGCTACTACCGCAACACCAGCGGGCGCGCGCTGGACGCCGTTCTGACGGTGATGGGGCCCGCGGGGCACACGGTGCAGATCCGCTGCGCGGTCGGGGCCGGCGACGAGCCGGGGCTGTGCGAGACGCCGCGTGAGGACTCGGCGGGGGCGCCGGACGCCTACTCGGCAGTTGCGGAGTTTGCAGTTCCGGATGATGAAGGGCGGCTGCTGCTGAGGTCCGGGAGCAACTCACCGGCACCGGCCGACGGTTGAGCGACGGCGGAAAAGGAAGGGCCCGGTCGCTGGCGACGGGGGATGCACCAGCGACCGGGCTACAAGAACGGTAACAAGAGATCGCCTGTTCGCAAATTCGATCTCTGATATTCAGACACCGATTTGCAGGCGATTAGCGGGAGTTGTGACCCCAGTCACCGGTCCTGCGGGTGCTCGGCGGTCAGCTGAGCGTGACCTGGCGGTTGGTCAGTCCGCCGCGCGCCCGGCGCTCCTCCGCCGTCAGCGGGGCGTCCGTGGCCAGGGCCGTGGCCAGCCGCTCCGCGAACTCCGCCGCGGGCTTCTCCACGTCGTCGGCGGTCACTCCGGTGGGCAGGTCCCAGACGGGGACCATCAGACCGTGCGCCCGGAACGAACCGACCAGTCGGGTGCCTTCGCCGAGCGAGGAGGTGCCGGCGGCGTGCAGCCGCGCGAGGGCGTCGAGCAGCTTCTCCTCGGGGTGCGGCATGACCCAGCGCAGGTGGTTCTTGTCCGGGGTCTCGCACCAGTAGGCCGCGTCCACGCCGGCCAGCTTGACGGTGGGGATGGCGGCGGCGTTGGCCCGCTCGAGGGAGGCGGCGATCTCCGGGGAGGCGTTCTGAGCGCTCTCCGCATCCGGAATCCAGAATTCGAACCCGCTGTGCACAACCGGCTCGAAAACGCCGTCCGTGTCCAGGAGATCCTGAAGTCGCGGACCCTCGGCGGGAACGCGGCGGGCCGCGACCGGGGTGCCCGGTTCCGCGACGAGCGCGCGCTCCAGGGTGTCGGCCATGTCCCGGGCGAGGTCCCCGGTGGTCGAGTCGTTCTGGAGGCCGAGCAGGACGGACCCGTCCTCACGGCGCAGTGCCGGCCAGGCCATCGGCAGTACGGTCACCAGCGTGACGGACGGTACGCCCTCGGGCAGGCCGCCCTTGAGCGTGAGCGGGATGGTCGCCGCGGGCACGAGCTCGCGCAGCGCCACCCAGTCGCACTCGCCGGGCAGGCCCTCGAAGGGGCGCGCCACGTGCTCGGTGACGGCGTGTGCGGCGGCTGCGCCGTGGCAGGCCTTGTAACGGCGCCCGGATCCGCAGGGGCAGGGCTCGCGTGCGCCCACCACCGGGATCTCCCCGTTCTTGAGCTGCGGCTTTGCAGTCTTCGCTGCGGGGCGCTTCTTGGCCATCGTGGGTGTCTCCCGGTTGCGGCGGTACGGCGTTGTGTCTGGGCGCGAGCCTAGCCGTTCGTACCGCCGTAACCGGGAGGGTGCGGCCGGGAGCACGGTCGGCGTGCGCTCCCGGCGGCCGCTCGTTCGGATGGCCGGTGTTGCCGTCGGGGATCCGGGTCAGGGATCCGGGTCGGGATCGGGATCGTGATCGGGGTTCGGGATCCGGGTCAGGGATCCGGTCACGGACGGAGGTCGTCGAAGGCCGTGCTGAAGTCGATCGCCGGGGGCGCAACGCGCGTAGCGAAATCCTCGTGCCGGGCCCCGCACGCAACCGTCACCCATACGGTGACCTCGCCTGCCGCTCCGTCCCGGACACCCCAGTCCTGGGCGAGGGCGCTGATGATGTTCAGCCCCCGGCCGCCACGCGCGGTGACCGAGGGCGTGGCCGGAACCGGGCGGGTGGGACCGCCCCCGTCCGTGACCTCGACCGTCAGCCGCCCCGCCTCGTCGATGCGCCACGCGGCGCGTATCTCCCCGTCCCCGACCTCTCCGGCGCCCAGCGGTCTGCCGTGCCGGCAGGCATTGCTGAGCAGTTCGGAAAGGATCAGTACGGCGTCGTCCACGACCGATTCGGACACCCCGCTCATACGCAATTGCTCACGCATGCGGCGTCTCGCCTCGCCCACGCCCGCAGGACCATGGCATACGTCCATGCGCGAAGACGTGGGCACCTCCTGTGCCACCACCAACGCCACCCCCGGAACCTCCTTAGCCCCACGCCATGGTCTGGATGCCCCAATGGCCTGGACCGGAAACCGACCAGGCGGAGGCCTCTGACGCATTCATGCGGGCGATTGCGGAGCGGATGCGCCGGTGCACACCCCGTCACGCGCGTGACGTGCGGGGCGGGTGGGCAAAAGGGGACGTCAGCGCCCGAGCTGTGACAGAACTTGTCTCGGCCTGTTCGTGATGATTGCTTCCACACCCAGATCAGCGCAGAGCTGAACGTCTTCCGGTTCGTTCACGGTCCATACGTGTACGGAGTGGCCCGCGCTCTGGAGCTTGCGGATGAACCCGGGGTGGTTGCGCACGATGCGCATCCCGGGACCCGCGATCCGCACCCCGGCCGGCAGCCGCCCGTCGCGCATCCGCGGCGAGATGAACTGCATCAGGTACACGGTCGGGATCGTCGGTGCGGAGGCACGGACCCGGTGCAGGGAGCGCGCGGAGAAGCTCATGACGCGGACCGGGTGCGGGCCCTCGGCGGGCGGCGCGTCCAGCCCGAACCGCTTGAGGAGGAAGAGGAGGCGCTCCTCCACCTGTCCGGCCCAGCGGGTCGGATGCTTCGTCTCGATGGCGAGCTGCACCGGCCGGCCGGCGTCCGAGACCAGCTCCAGCAGCCGCTCCAGGGTGAGCACGGAGGTGCGCTCGGGGTCGGCGTCCCAGTCCGGGGACTCCTCGCGGTCCTTCCAGGAGCCGAAGTCGAGCGCGGCGAGGTCGGCCAGTTCGAGGGCGGAGACTGCGCCGCGGCCGTTGGAGGTGCGGTTGACCCGGCGGTCGTGGACCAGCACCAGATGGCCGTCGGCGGTGAGCCGGATGTCGCATTCGAGGGCGTCGGCGCCGTACTCGATGGCCTTGCGGTAGGCGGCCAGGGTGTGCTCGGGGGCATCCTCCGAGGCGCCGCGGTGGGCAACGACCTGGATGGGCGGCAGTGCGTGGGTCACCGGGTCATGGTGCCACCGAGCGGGCCCCGGATGTCGGGCTCCGCCGTGCGGATGCGCCCGGAATGCCCGACATAAAGAATGAGGAAGACGCACAGGTCCGGCTTACAGTGCTCTGACGGGTCATGGGGAAGGCTTTTCCCAGGAACTTGTGCGGCACGTCGAACGTTCTGTCGGGCCGATCGCCAGTTTTTCTGAAGCCGTGTGTGACGAGGAGAAGAGCGCTGTGAGCACCGAGAACGAGGGCACCGCGGCCCCGACGCCCCCCGCGGCCCCGTCCGCACCCCCGGTGGCCGCTCCTGCCCCCGAGACGTCTGCACCCGTACCGGCCGCGGAGACCCCGGTGACCCCGGCGGCGGATCCGGTCACCCAGCAGCTCCCGCCGACGCCCGCACCCGGCACGGAGCCGACCCAGCAGATCCCGCCCACCCCGGCCCCCGCACCGGCCCCGGCCTACGC